>DASUOW010000330.1:0-12924 GCA_036276435.1 Gemmatimonadales bacterium | reverse complement strand
CGGAAGACCTCAAGCAGATCGAGCAGGCGAAGGCGAAGGGCGCGTTCGTGGCCCAGGTGGGCAGCAACAGCTTCGTGCTGCCGCCGCAGTTCACCAAGCCGATGCTCGACAGCATCGTGAAGGCGCGCGGCGCCACCGGCGCCCCCACGGCGGCCGACAGCGCGGCGCTTCGCGAGGCCCTGCCCGCCATGATCGCGCGGATGGTCGGCGGCGGCAACGCCGCGCTCCGCGAGCGCGGGCCGACGCAGTGCCACGACATCACGCTCTACCCGGCCATCGGCCTCGCCGGCGGCGCGTGCGAGGGCTACGGCCTGCTGCTCGACATCAGGAACCCGACGGCCCCGGTGCGCATCGACGCCGTCGCCGACTCGAACTTCTCCTACTGGCACTCGGCGACGTTCAACAACGACGGCACCAAGATCCTCTTCTCCGACGAGTGGGGCGGCGGCGGCGGCCCGAAGTGCCGCGCCAGCGACCCGATGCAGTGGGGCGCCAACGCGATCTTCACGCTCGCCGGCGGCAAGATGCAGTTCGCCAGCTACTACAAGATGCCGGCGGCGCAGACGTCGTTCGAGAACTGCGTGGCGCACAACGGCTCGCTGATCCCGATCCCGGGCCGCGACGTGATGGTGCAGTCGTGGTACCAGGGCGGCATCTCGGTGTTCGACTTCACCGACGCGAAGAACCCGATCGAGATCGCGTACCACGATCGCGGGCCGGTGGACTCGACTCGCATGGCGGGCGGCGGCTCCTGGTCGGTGTACTGGTACAACGGCGTGATCGTGAGCTCGGAGATCGCGCGCGGCCTCGACGTCTTCGAGCTCGCGCCGAGCGCGTACCTCTCGGCGAACGAGATCGAGGCGGCCAAGTCCATCAAGATGGACTACCTCAACACGCAGGGTCAGCCGAAGTTCGTCTGGCCGGCGAGCCCGGCGCTCTCGCGCGCGTACCTCGACCAGCTCGAGCGCAGCAAGGGCCTCTCGAGCAGCCAGATCGCGTCGGCGCGCAAGGCGATCGACGACGTGGCGCAGGGCTCGAGCGCCGAGCACAAGCAGGCGCTCGCGACGCTCGCGGGCCAGCTCGAGGCGGCGGCGAAGGGCGCCGACGCGGGCCGGATCAAGCAGCTGGCGAGCTCGATGAAGGAGCTGGCCGCGAAGTAGCCCGCGCGCCGACGCCTGCGGAACGGCCCCGCCCACCTGGGCGGGGCCATTTCGTTACGTCACGCTCCAGCCTTCGTGACGTCTTCCCCGGATCGTGCCGGTCTCCTCAGCCCTCGAGAGACCATGCGCCTCCATCTTCCCATCGCCCTTGGCTCGGCCCTCGTGGCCGTCGCCGCCTGCAGCCCCGACCAGTCCACCAGCGTGCCAGCCGACTCGCCCGCCACCATCACCGTCACCAGCAACGGCGATGGCGCCGGCTCGCTGGCCGACGCGCTCGCGCGCGCAGGCGCCGACCAGCGCATCACGGAGATCGCGCTCGGGCCCGGCGTCACGTCGGTCGGGTCGCGCCCGCTCAGCTTCGTCGGCAGCCAGTTGCTGACGATCAACGGCGGCGGTGCCACGATCACCGGCGAGACGCTGCACATCACGGGGGCGCCCGCGGGCGTCGTGATCCGCAACCTGACCGTCGCCGGCGCACCCGGCAACGGCATCGAGATCGACGTGCCGTCCGGCGCGACCGGCGACTACGTCGTCCGCCTCCAGAACGTCACCGTGACCGACGCGGTGGATCACGGCGTGCTCGTCGAGGACCAGATCGACAATTCGGCGGCGAGCATCGTGCTCGAGGTGCTGCAGGGCACCTTCACCGGCAACGGCAATGTGGCCGGCGCCTCGGTGAGCGACCGCGACGGCATCCGCGTGAACGAGGGCGGCATGGGCGACATCCGGGCGCGCATCGTCGGCTCGAAGTTCACGGGCAACGGCGCCGACGGCGTCGAGCTCGACGAGAAGGGCGACGGCGACGTGCACGTCGAGGTGGTCGGGACGTCGTTCGATGACAACGGCCCCTTCGACACGGAGGACTACGACGACGGCATCGACGTGGACGAGGACGGCGCCGGCGACATCGTGGCGCGTTTCACCAACACGACGGCCAACGGCAACTTCGATCAGGGCATCGACCTCAACGAGAACGACGCCGGGGACATGGACGTCACGCTGGTGAACGTCTCCGCCGACGGCAACGGCGGCGAGGGCATCGACCTCGAGGAGGATGACGACGTGGATGGCGGCGGCAACCTGCTGGCGACGCTCACGAACGTTTCCGCGAACGGGAACGGCCGCCTCGACGGCGCGCCGGGCGCCAAGATCGAGGAGGACGGCCCGGGTTCGCTCGTGGCGACGCTCACCGACATCACCGCCTCGAACAACAGCGAAGCCGGCCTCTCGCTCGAGCAGCAGGGGCGCCCGGGCGACGCGCGCGGCCAGGTCACGATCACGCGGCTCGTCGCCGAGGGGAACCCGGACGGACCGTACGTGACGGACGGCCCGGTGGACGTCACGCTCGTCCCCTAGGCGCATTGCATCGACGGATCGACGGCGCCCCGCTCTCGCGGGGCGCCGTTACTTTGTGCCTCATGAGGCACTCCGTGCTCCCCTTCGCGACGATGCTCGCGCTCCTCGCGGCCTGCACCCGGCCGCCGGCTTCGCCGTCACAGCCCTCGCTGTCCCTCGAACAGATCGGCACGTACGAGGGCGGCGGCACGGGTGCCGCCGAGATCACGGCGTACGACGCCACGAGCCGGCGGCTCTTCGTCGTGAACGGGGCCCGGGGCACCGTGGACGTCCTCGACCTCGAATCACCCTCCTCGCCCCGGCGGATCGCGACCATCTCCGTGGCGCAGTTCGGCGCCGGCGTCAACAGCGTGGCCACGCACAACGGGGTTGTGGCGCTCGCGATCGAGGCCACCGACAGGCAGGCGCCGGGCACCGTGGCGTTCTACCGCGCCACGACGCTGCAGCTCATCAGCAGCGTGCCGGTGGGCGCGCTGCCGGACATGCTGACGTTCTCGAGCTCGGGCCGGTACGTGCTGGTGGCCAACGAGGGTGAGCCGAGCGGCGACTATCGCAACGATCCCGAGGGCTCGATCAGCGTCATCGACGTCTCGAACGTGGATGCCCCGACCGCCGTCACCGTCGGCTTCGCGGCGTTCAACGACCAGGCGGCGAGCCTGCGCGCGGCGGGCGTGCGCATCTTCGGGCCCAACGCGAGCGTGGCGCAGGACCTCGAGCCCGAGTTCATCACCATCGCCGAGGACGAACGCACGGCGTGGGTGACGCTGCAGGAGAACAACGCCCTCGCCATCATCGATATTCCGCGCGCCACCGTCCGGCAGATCGTGCCCCTCGGCTACAAGAACCACGCGCTCGCGGGCAACGGGCTCGACGTGAGCGACCGTGACGGTCCAGGCGGCACGCCACTGGTCAACATCCGCCCCTGGCCGGTGCTGGGCATGTACCAGCCGGACGCCATCGCATCCTATCGAGTGCAGGGCGAGACCTGGCTCGTCACCGGGAACGAGGGTGATGTCCGCGCCTATGCCGCGTTCACCGAATCGGCGCGAGCCGGCAGCCTGCCGCTCGACACCTCCGTCTTCACGCCGGCCGCCTGCGGCGGGGACTGCCCGGCGGATGCGCGTCTCGGTCGTCTCAGCGTGACGACCACGCTGGGGCGCGACGGCGCGGCGTTCGACACGCTCTACGCCTTCGGCGCCCGCTCGTTCAGCATCCGGGACGCGGCGGGCCGGCTGGTGTGGGACTCGGGTGACCAGCTGGAGCGCCTCATCAGCGCGCTGCCGATGGCGAACTTCAACGCGGGCAGCGTGGGCAACGTCCTCGATGATCGCAGCGACGACTGGGGTCCCGAGCCGGAGGGCGTGGCCATCGGCGTCGTGCGCGGGCGGACGTACGCCTTCATCGGCCTCGACCAGTTCGGCGGCGTGGTGGTCTACGACGTGACGGTGCCCGCGAGTCCGGTGTTCGTCACCTATGTGAACACCCGGGATGGCGCCGCCGGCGACCGCGGGCCCGAGGGCGTGACCTTCGTGCCCGCGGAGCGTTCACCGAGCGGGGAACCGCTCGTGATCCTGGGCAACGAGATCAGCGGGACGACGGTGATCTTCCGCGTCACCTCGCGATAGCGCGACCACGCCGGCGCCGGGCTCGTTCGAAGGCGCTAGGTTTGCTGCATGTCCTCCGACCTGACCGAGCGCCTCGCCACGCTGGACGCCGAGAACCGGCTGCGCGACGAACCGGTGCCGCTGGCGGCGCGCTGGTGGGAGCTGAACGGACTCGTGCGCGAGAGCCTGACGCGCTGGACGCCGGTGGCGGTGGGGGCACGCGTGGTGCGGCGCGGCGACGACGGCCGGCTGGTGGTGGAGGGGGGCGTGCGCATCGGGCCCGACACGGGACGCGACATGGAGGGCTGTCGCGCGGCGGCGAGCCTGGCGGCGGAGTGGTTCGAGGAGGGAGTGGCGCCGTTCACGAAGGCCGATCGCGTGGCGCTCGCGGTCGAGGATGCCGACGATACGGTGCACCTCATGATCCGCTACACGCTCGAAGAGGTCGCGAGCGTGCAGGACGCGCTCACCGACCTCTTCGAGACCGAGCGCGCCATCGCGCACGCGCTCGGCTTCACGCCGACGATCGTCAGCCGGCCGCCCTGGACCTGATCAGGCGCGCACGGCCTCGATCGCGAAGTCGATCTCGACCACGTCGCCGACGAGCGCGATGCCCTCGACGAGGGTGCCCCACTCGAGGCCGAAGTCCTTCCGGTTGAGCTTGCCGGTGGCTTCGAAGTTGATGCGCTTGCCGCCCCACGGATCGTTCACGACGCCGCCGTAGGTGCCCTTGAGCACGATGGGCTTCGTGACGCCGTGCAGGGTGAGGTCGCCGGTGAGCACGATGTCGTCGCCGGCGAGCTCGAGCGTCGAGCTGGTGAAGGTCAGCGTCGGGTACTTCTCGACGTCGAAGAAGTCGGCGCTCCGCAGGTGCGCGTCGCGGTCGGCGTTCCCGGTATTGATCGAGGCGGCGTGCACCGTGATGTTGGCGGTGCCGGCGGTCAGCTGGGCCGGATCGACCTCGAGCGTGCCCTGCCAGTCGTTGAACGAGCCGCGCACGCGGCCGGCAAGGTGGCGCACCCGGAAGGTGAGCTCGGAGTGGGCGGTATCGATGTTCCAGGTGGCGATGCCGGTGCTGGGGGCGATGGTCTGGGTCATGGAATCCTCCGGCGAGGCCGGTACAGTGGATGTTTAAACACCTATTGATCCAAAACGATGGGGGGACTGGCCCCCCGGACCCTCCAACATTAGTGTTGTAACATGGATTCTGTCAAGGCCGGCTCCGATATCGGGTCCTTGAGGCGGGAAATCAGCCAGTCGGTGCCGTTCGCCAGCCCGGCGGTGGAGGCCCTCCTGACCCTGCAGCGCACCTCCGACGACCTCAACGGCGAGGCCGCCGCCTTCCTCAAGGCGCACGGCATCACCATCGCCCAGTACAACGCGCTCCGCATCGTGCGCGGGGCGGGTGCCGCGGGGATCTCGACCCACGACGTCGGCAAGCGACTCGTGAAGCGCGACCCCGACGTGCCACGACTGCTCGAGCGCCTGGCCGCGGCGGGATTCGTGGAGCGGCATCGCTGCGCCGAAGACCGGCGCGTGACGCGCTGCAGCATCACGCCGGCGGGCGTCGCGCTGCTGGAGCAGCTGACGCCGCTGCTGGATGAACTGCACGCGCGGCAGTTCGGGATGCTGAGCGAGGCGGAGCAGGTGACGCTGGTCAAACTGCTCGATCGGGTGCGGGCGAGGCTGGCGGGGGCCTGTGCGGAGGCGAGGGAGCGGGAAGGGGTCGGGGAGTAGAGGCTCGGCGCGGGAATCCGAGGCTGAAGACGCGACTCGGCTGGCTGTCGCTGAAGCGACGGGGTGGGGCAGCGGCGTCCCGCACAGTGACCCCACATGCTCATTGCGAGGCGCGCAGCGACGAAGCAATCCGGGTGCGAAGAGCGGGAGCCTGTGCGTGCGCACGGAGTCCCGCTCTTCGCACCCGGATTGCTTCGGCCCCTGCGGGGCCTCGCAATGAGCAGGGGCTCCTCTCCCCGCCTCACGTCGCTTCAGCGACAGCCTTCAGCCGAGCCGCGGCTTCAGCCGCGAGACCGACACGCGGCTTCCCGCGCCCTCACCAGCTCGGCATTCTCACCGCTTCACCGGCTCCAACCGCAACACATTCCCCGGATCCGTCAGCAGATACAAAAGGCCGTCCGGCCCCTGCACCACATCGCGGATCCGCTCCCCACGCTCCCCCAGGTACCGCTCCTCCTTCACCACCTTGTCCCCCTCGAGCTCGAGCCGCACCAGCCGCCCGAACTTGAGCGAGCCCGTGAAGTAGTCGCCCTTCCAGTCGGGGAAGGCGTCGCCGGTGTAGATCACGAGGCCCGACGGCGCGATCGAGGGGTCCCAGTAGTGCACCGGCTGCTCCATGCCTTCCTTCGCCGTGCCCTCACCGATCTTCGCGCCCGAGTAGTCCACGCCGTAGGTGATGACCGGCCAGCCGTAGTTCTTCCCGGCCTCGGGGCGATTGAGCTCGTCGCCGCCCTGCGCGCCGTGCTCCACCGTCCACAACCTGCCCGTCTCGGGATGCAGCGCCGCGCCCTGCGCGTTGCGATGCCCGTAGCTCCAGATCTCGGGGCGCACGCCGGGCCGGTTCACGAACGGGTTGTCGGGCGGCACGCCGCCGTCCGTCGTGATGCGCACGATCTTGCCGATGTCGGTGCCGAGGTCCTGCACCAGCGGGCGCTGGTTGAAGCGATCGCCCTGGGTGACGAAGAGGTTGCCGTCGCGATCGAAGACGAGCCGCGAGCCGGAGTGGTTTCCGCTCCGGACCTTTGGCACCTGGCGGTAGATGACCTGCACGTCCTCGAGTCCGCGCTCGCCGAGCCGGCCCTTCGCGACCGAGGTGCCGGCGGTGCCACCGTCGCCGGGCTCGGAGAAGGCGAGGTAGACGAGGCGGTTGGTGGCGAACTGCGGATCGATGGCCACGCCGAGCAGGCCGCCCTGGCCGCCGTCGTCGACCTTCGGCACGCCGGTGAGCGGCTCGGACAGCTTGCCGTCGGTGCCGACGTAGCGCACGCGGCCACCCTTCTCGGTGACGAGCGCGCGGCCATCGGGCAGGAACGCGAGTCCCCACGGGTTGTCGAGCCCCTTCGCGAAGACGACCACCTTCGCGACGCCGTCCAGCGGACGGTCGAGCGTCGACTTCTGTGCGGTGGCGTCGCACGCCACCACGCCCAGCGCCAGCCACACCACGAACGCTCTCATCGGTCCTCGCCTCCGGTCCGCGTCCCGGCCCACGAAGCCCGTCCCCGTGCGCCAGAGGCTTGTACACTGCCGAATCAATTCCCGGACCGCGCGCGTCGCAAGCGCCGTGACATCCCGTGCCCGCGAACACGACCGCGCGCACCGGGTACCCGCACACAGACACCCGCACACCCCGAGCCCGCAGGCCGACATGTCCGCCCCGACCGCCGGTGCATCCGGCCGCTCCGACGTCCTCGACATGCTCGCCGCCCGCGTGCGCCGGGCCGCGTGTCCGCTGCGCACGCCGGCCGACCTCGACCCGCTCATCGACCACGTGGGCGACGCGCGCTACGTGCTCCTCGGCGAGGCGACGCACGGCACGTCGGAGTTCTACACGTGGCGCGCCGAGCTGACGCGGCGGCTCATCGAGGAGCGCGACTTCTCGTTCGTCGCGGTCGAGGGCGACTGGCCCGACTGCTATCGCATCAATCGCTACGTCAAGCGGCTGCACGGCGCGCCGACGAGCGTCGAGGCGGCGCTGCACGCCTTCGAGCGGTGGCCCACCTGGATGTGGGGCAACCGCGAGATGGCGTTCCTCATCGAGTGGCTGCGCGAGCACAACTACGGCGCGGGCCGCGAGGCGGTGGGGTTCTACGGGCTCGACGTCTACTCGCTATGGGACTCGATGCGCGCGGTGGTGAAGTACCTCGAGCGCATCGACCCGGCCGCCGCCCGCGACGCGCGGCGCGCCTACGGCTGCTTCGAGCCGTACTACGACGACGAGCAGGAGTACGCCCGCGCCACGGCGCTCGTGCCCACGTCGTGCGAGGACGAGGCGGTGGCGATGCTCGCGGCACTCCGTGCGCGCCAGAGCGAGTACCAGGAGGACGGACGCGAGTCGTTCTTCGACGCGGAACAGAACGCGCTCGTGGCACGGAACGCGGAGCGCTACTACCGCACGATGGTGCGGGGCGACAGCGAGTCGTGGAACGTGCGCGACCGGCACATGGTGGAGACGCTCGAGCGGCTCGTGCACCACCACGGGCCGCACGCCAAGGCGATCGTGTGGGAGCACAACACCCACATCGGCGACGCGCGCTACACCGACATGGCGCGCACCGGCATGGTGAACGTGGGTCAGCTGATGCGCCAGGCGCACGGCGAGTCGCCGACCGATCGCGAGGGCGTGGCGCTGGTGGGGTTCGGCACGCACCACGGCAGGGTCGTCGCGGGCGAGGCCTGGGGGGCGCCGCCGTGCCGGATGACGGTGCCACCGGCGCGGGCCGGCAGCTGGGAGGACGTGCTGCACCGGGCGGGCCGGGGCCGGGACATGCTGCTGCTGTTCGACGGCCAGGAGAACGGCGGCATCCCCGGGCTCGAGGAGTGGCGCGACCACCGGGCCATCGGCGTGGTGTACCGGCCGCAGTTCGAGCAGTACGGCAACTACGTGCCGACGCAGGTGGCGCGGCGGTACGACGCCTTCCTCTTCATCGACGAGACGCACGCGCTGGTGCCGATGCAGCTGCCCGTGACGCAGGCGGAGATGGAGGCGTTTCCGAGCGGGATGTGAGCGGGGAAGAGGAGCTCCTGCTCATTGCGAGGCCCCTTGAGGGGCCGAAGCAATCCGGGTGCATGGAGCGGAGCCCGGTGCGCACGCACGGAGCCCCGCTCTTTGCACCCGGATTGCTTCGTCGCTCGCTGCGCTCGCTCCTCGCAATGAGCAGGTTCGCGGCTTCAGTCGCCGTGCGCGCTACCTCCGCACCACCCTGAACGCCATCTCCCGCCCCATCGCCGGCACCCCGATCCCCACCGCGAGCGCGATCCACAGCGAGGCCATGTGCTCCAGCTCGCGGCTCCGCCGGAGCGGTCCCGCGTCGATCGCGTCGAAGCCGAGGATGCGCACCAGCTCCGCCACCGTGCGCTTCGCCTCCGTGTCGTCGCCGGCGTAGAACATCGCGGTGGCGGCGCCGTCGTAGATGGGATCGGCCATGTTGTTGTAGCCCGTGGTCGCGAACGCCTTCACCACGCGGGCCTGCGGCACCATGGCCTGCACCTGCTCGCCGCCCGATTCGCCGTGGGGGCCGTGCTGCAGCGCGAGCCCGGGGCCCAGCGGATTCGTGGCGTCGATGAGGATCACCCCTTCCAGCGCGCCGAGGGAGCGCAACGCGTCGGGCGTGACGTCCCAGGGCGTGGCGAGCAGCACCACCTCCGCGCCGGTGATCGCCTCGGCGATCGACGCCACGCGCGCCCGCGCCGGCAGTGCCCCGCCGCCCTTCACGCCGGCCGCGCCCTGCTCCGGCTTCCTGAGCCCGAACGTCACGTCATGCCCCAGCTCGGCCCAGCGCCGCCCCAGCGTGCCGCCGACGTTGCCGGCGCCGATCACGGTGATGCGCATCGATGTCTCCTCAGCCCCCGAGCGCCGCGACGACGACCCGCGCCGTCTCCGCGCCGGAGAAGTTCTGCTGCCCGGTGACCAGGTTGCCGTCCCGCACCGCGAAGCTCCGCCACGCGCCGGCCTGAATGTAGTTGGCGCCGAGGCGCTTCAGCTCGTCCTCGATGCGCCACGGCATGACGTGCGTGCCGCGCGGGAGCAGGCCCATGCCCCAGACGGCGTCGTCGGCGAAGTCCTCCTCAACGTTGGCGAAGCCGGTGACCGTCTTCCCCTTGGCGAGGTACTCGCCGTTCGAGAGCTTCGCGTAGCGCAGCACCGCGACGCCGTGGCACAGCGCCGCCGCCACCTTCCCGGCTTCGTAGAACGCCGCAAACGTCCGGTGCAGGGCGGTGGCCTGCTCGAAGCTGAACATCGGACCCTGCCCGCCGGCCACGACGATGGCGTCGAAGGAGCTGACGTCGATGTCGGCGACCTTCCCGGTGTGCTCGAGCAGCGCCGCGAGCTTCGGCGTCGAGAGGAACCCCAGGCTGATGAGGTCGCTCGCCGAGTAGCCGCTGGGGTCGCGCGGGTCGCTCATGGCGTCGGGCTCGCAGCGGCCGCCGTCGGGGCTGAACAGCTGCACCTCGTAGCCGCGCTCGGTGAACTCGTGGTACGGATGCGTCAGCTCGCTCCACCAGAAGCCCACCGGCCAGCCGGTGGTGGTGGAGACGGCGGGATTGGAGAGGACGATGGCGACGCGCTTCGGGCGCGCGCGGTTCACGGGATTGGCGTCCATCAGGCTCATGGCGGGTCTCCTGGAGGTGCGGTTGCGGCGACCGGCGCACGCTAGCACTTTCAGGATCGGGGGAACAAGTACGCACCCCGGACTTCCATAGGTACGTTCCGGTGCCTATGCCACCGCGGAGGAGCCCCATGGCCCGCGAGCCCAAGCGCGACATCTTCCTGCAGCGGCCCGGCAGCACCCTCGTGGTGGGCCTGCTGGCCGACAAGTGGACGATCCCCGTGATCCACGCGCTGGCGCGCGGCACGAAGCGCACGGGCCAGCTCAAGGCGGAGCTCGCCGGCGTGTCGCAGAAGATGCTCACGCAGACGCTCCGCGCCCTCGAGCAGCACGGCCTCGTGGAGCGGAAGGTGTTCCCCGTGGTGCCGCCGCACGTGGAGTACAGCCTCACCCCCCTCGGCTGGTCGATCAACGAGCCGCTGGCGGGCATCTGCGCGTGGACCGAGAAGCACGGCGCCGCGCTCCAACGCACGCACGCCCGCGCGAAGCCTGCGCGCGGCTGACACAACCCGGGAGAGGTCATGCGAGTTCTGGTGGTGGGTGCCACGGGCACGATCGGGCAGGCGGTGGCCGACGCGCTGCGCGCGCGGCACGAAGTGGTGGCGGTGACGCGGAAGAGCTCGCCGGGCGTGGACCTGGGCGAGCCGGCATCGATCCGGGCGCTCTACCAGGCGGTCGGCCCGGTCGACGCCGTGGTGTGCGTGGCCGGCGCCGCCGCGTGGAAGCCCCTGGCCGACCTCGGCGACGCGGACTACGCCTTCTCGCTGGCCAACAAGCTCATGGGGCAGGTGAACCTCGTCCGGTACGGCCGGGAGGCGGTGCGCGCGAACGGCTCGTTCACCGTCACGAGCGGCATCCTGGCACAGCGGCCGATGCCGGGGAGTGCGGCGGTGAGCCTGGTGAACGCCGGGATCGAGGGCTTCGTGCGCGCGGCCGCGCTCGAGATCGGCGACGGGCGACGGGTGAACGTGGTGAGCCCGGGGTGGGTGAGCGAGACGCTCGAGAAGATGGGGCAGGACCCGAAGGGCGGCACGCCGGCGCACGTGGTGGCGGAGGCGTACGTGGCGTCGGTGGAGGGGAGCATGAATGGGGCGGTGATTCCGGCGGAGGGCTGAGCCGGGCGGTGGAACCGCCCGACGGGGTTATGTTTACGAACGATGCACTTTCACGCGGGGGCCGGTCACCGACCTGCCCCCGTCTCGCTTGCACTTCATTGAAGGGTCCGTGATGGCGTTCACCACGCTGCAGCTCGACAAGTCGCTCCAGATGGGGCTCAAGGAACTGGGCTTCGTCCGCCCCACGCCGATCCAGGCGGAGGCGATCCCGCCGGCGCTCGAGGGGCGCGACCTGCTCGCGTGCGCGGCGACGGGGAGCGGGAAGACGGCGGCGTTCCTGCTGCCGATCCTGCAGCAGCTGCTGGCCAAGCCGCGCCGCACCACGCGCGCGCTGGTGGTGACGCCCACGCGCGAGCTCGCGGCACAGATCCTCGAACAGCTGAACGCCCTCGCCACCCACACGCCCCTCACTGCGGCGTCGATCTACGGCGGCGTCGGCATGGGCCCGCAGGAGCACGCCATCCGCTCCGGCGTCGACGTGCTGATCGCCACCCCGGGCCGGCTGCTCGACCACATGAAGGCGTCGTACACGAAGCTCGACCACATCGAGTTCCTCGTGCTCGACGAGGCCGACCGGATGCTCGACATGGGCTTCCTGCCGGACATCAAGCGCATCCTGCGCGCGGTGCCCACGAAGCGCCAGACGCTCTTCTTCAGCGCCACCATGCCGCCGCCGATCGCGGCACTCACGCGCGAGATGCTCAAGAACCCCGTCACCATCAACGTGGAGCGCCAGGCCGCGCCCGCCTCGGGCATCACGCAGGCGGTGTATCCGGTGCCGCAGGAGCTCAAGTCGGCGCTGCTGCTCGAGCTGCTCAAGCGCAACGTGCTGAAGGAGGTGCTGGTGTTCACCCGCACCAAGCACCGCGCCAACCGGCTCTTCCAGCACCTCGAGAAGGCGGGCATCGTGGTGGACCGCATCCACGGCAACCGCTCGCAGCCCCAGCGTACGGCGGCGCTCGCCGGGTTCAAGAAGGGCTCGATCCGCGTGCTCGTCGCCACCGACATCGCCCAGCGCGGCATCGACGTCGAGGCCCTCGGCCACGTGGTGAACTTCGACGTGCCGGCGGTGGCCGAGGACTACATCCATCGCGTGGGCCGCACCGGCCGCGCGGAGGCGACGGGCGAGGCGTTCACCTTCGTGGCGCCCGACGAGGAGAACGAGCTCAGGGCCATCGAGCGCGCCATCTCGAAGCGGCTGCCGCGGGTGACGCTGCCGGACTTCGACTACCACGCCAAGCCGCAGGCGAGGCTGGAGATCCCGCTCGCCGAGCGGATCGCGGAGATCCGGGCGCGGAAGGCGCAGGATCGCGAGCGGGCCAAGATCAACGCGGCGCGGAAGGAA
>DASUOW010000329.1:0-10127 GCA_036276435.1 Gemmatimonadales bacterium | reverse complement strand
ACACCGCCGCCCGAGACGCCGAGCGACGTGTACGGGGAAGGCTCGCTGCCGTTCATCGTGCTGGTCATCGACGAGATGGCGGACCTCATGATGACGGTGCAGGGCGAGGTGGAGACGCCGCTCGCGATGCTGGCGCAGAAGGCGCGCGCCATCGGCATCCACCTGATCCTGGCCACGCAGCGGCCCAGCGTGAACGTCATCACGGGCCTCATCAAGGCGAACTTCCCGAGTCGCATCGCGTTCCGGGTGGCGAGCAAGGTGGACAGCCGCACCATCCTGGACCAGAACGGCGCCGAGGCGCTGCTCGGCAACGGCGACATGCTGTTCCTGCCGCCGGGCCGCAGCGAGCCGATGCGCCTGCAGGGCGCCTTCATCGGCACCGAGGAGACGGAGCGGGTGATGGACTGGTACGTACACCGCCGCGAGAAGCGCCGGGCGGCGATGCAGGAGGCCGAGCGGGCGGAGGAGGACATCATCGCCGTCATCCGCGCGCAGGAGAGCGACGGCGAGGACGGCCCGCGGGCGCAGGGCGACGAGAAGCGGGATCCGCTGTTCCGCGAGGCGGCGGAGGTGTGCGTGCAGAACCAGGGCGGCAGCACGTCGCTGCTGCAGCGGCGGCTGAGCATCGGGTATGGGCGGGCGGCGCGCGTCATCGACCAGCTGCACAACGCGGGGATCCTCGGGCCGCCGGACGGGAGCAAGCCGCGGGAGGTGCTGATCGGGTTCGATCAGCTGGACGAGTACTGCGGCTAGGGAGTTGGCCGCTCGGGAAGAGACGAAGGGGCGCGAGGTCGCGCCCCTTCTTGCGCTTCAGCGCATCGCGGTGTGCAGTCCACGCCGTGTCGGCGCCGGTCCGCGCTCCAGGACGATGGCCTCGTCGAACACGAGCGCCGTGTCGGCGAAGGCGCGGCGGACGAAGCGTTCGACCTCGGAGCGGCTGCCCAACGCCATCACGATCACGTCCGGGTTCGGTTCCCGTCCCGGCGAGCGCAGGATCCGGAAGGGCCGCATGCCATCTGGCCGCGACTCGAGGCGTTGAATGAGACGCTCGCCGTCGAGATACTCGAGGCGCACCACATTCCGCCGCAGATGGACGCGCACCCATGTGTAGATCGGCACGACGGGCACGGTCTCGAAGGACTGCTCGGGCAGGTCGGCCGTCAGCTCGAGGATCGTGTCGCGTCCCAGCCGGAGCAGGTGGCCCGTGAAGGTCGTGACGACCGTGTCCGGCAGCCGGTCGACGTGCAGGCGGCCGCCGGTCTCATCGTAGCCGGCGAAGGAATCCCGGATGGCGGCCCGCATCCAGCGGATTTCGAGCACCGAGTCACGGCGGCGCACGTCGAGCCAGTGGGATTCGTGATCGTCGGCGCAGGCTTCGTCTGCCGGCGGACAGTGCCAGAGCCCGACGAGCCCGGCGCCCGAGAGACGGTTGCCGTCCGTGGCGATCGATTGGGCTGAGCCGTAGCCGTTGCAGGCGATCCAGCAGGGCAGGAACAGCAGCAGGAGCACGGGCTTGAGCGAGGACGAGCGGCGCATGATGCACCTCCGGTGCAGCTGCTCCAAGATGGCGACCCACCGATGCACGCACCGTGAACGCCGGGTGAGACGCCCGTCACACGCGTTCTTCGCGCACTCGGCGCGCTTCTTTGGCTGCACTCCTCACACGCGCATGCCCCATCATGTTGCCCATGCGCCGCCCCACTTCCCCCGCCGAGTCCCCCGACTATCGCCAGCGCCGCGGTTTCCGCGGCGAGCAGCTGGTGCTGCGCTGGCTCGAGTCGCAGGGCTGGAGCATCGAGGCGCACCGGTATCGGGTGGGGCGGGAGGAGATCGACCTGGTGGCGCGGCGGCAGGAGGTCGTGGCCTTCGTCGAGGTGAAGACCCGCCGCTCGCTGGCACACGGGTCCCCCATGGAGGCGGTGCACTGGAAGAAGCGGCGGGCCATCGGGCGGGTGGCGGCGGTGTGGGCGCTCCGGTTCGGGCGGTGGGGGGACACCTACCGGTTCGACGTGGCGGAGGTGTTCGAGGGCGCTAATGGGGCCATGGAGGTGAACCACGTGGCCGACGCATGGCGTCTGTAGTGGTGTGGAGCAAAACACGCCACAAAAATACCATTGACTTCGGAATGTCTTCGGTAATACATTCAGTTCAGTACTGTAGTGACTCAAAACACTCCACAAGGGTATAGGCACCGCAATGGCCGACGAAACCAGGCAGGAAGCCGAGCGCCGCAAGGCCCTCTCGCTCGCCATCTCGCAGATCGAGAAGCAGCTCGGCAAGGGCTCCATCATGAAGATGGGTGCCGATGCCCCCCGGGAGCGCATCGCCGTCATCCCCACGGGTGCCATCAACCTCGATGCCGCCATCGGCATCGGCGGCGTGCCCCGCGGGCGCATCACCGAGATCTACGGGCCGGAGTCGTCGGGCAAGACGACGCTCTGTCTCCACCTCGTCGCCAACGTGCAGAAGGCCGGTGGCACCGCCGCCTACGTGGACGCCGAGCACGCGCTCGACGTGGAATACGCCCGCAAGCTGGGCGTGAACGTCGAGGAGCTGCTCGTGTCGCAGCCCGACACCGGTGAGCAGGGCCTCGAGATCGTCGAGATCCTGGTGCGCTCGGGTGCCGTGGACCTCGTCGTCATCGACTCGGTGGCGGCCCTCGTGCCCAAGGCGGAAATCGAAGGCGAGATGGGCGACAGCCACGTCGGCCTGCAGGCGCGCCTCATGAGCCAGGCGCTCCGGAAGCTCGCCGGCGCCATCAACCGCTCGCACTGCTCGGTGGTGTTCATCAACCAGCTGCGCGAGAAGATCGGCGTGATGTTCGGCAACCCCGAGACCACCACCGGCGGCAAGGCGCTCAAGTTCTACGCGTCGCTGCGCCTCGACATCCGCCGCATCGGCCCGGTGAAGGAGCGCGAGACGGTCATCGGCAACCGGGTGCGCGTGAAGGTGGTCAAGAACAAGGTGGCGCCGCCGTTCCGCCAGGCGGAGTTCGACGTGATGTTCGACGAGGGCATCAGCCACAGCTCGCTGCTCGTGGACATCGCCAGCGAGTCGAACATCATCCAGAAGTCGGGCGCCTGGTACTCCTACGGCGACCAGCGCATCGGGCAGGGCCGCGAGAACGCCAAGCTCTTCCTGCGCGACAACCCGACGCTCATGGCCGAGGTCGAGGTGAAGGTGAAGGAAGTCCTCGGCATGAAGCCCGTCGCGGTCGGGCCCGATGCTGCCGACGACGACGACGAGGATTAGCCCGATGCAGGTCATCACCGCCCTCGAGCCGGACCCGCGCCGGCCGGGGGCGGTGCGCATCAGCGCCCAGGACGTCACCTGGACCGTCGCCGCCGCCGACGTGGCGGCGAGCGGCGCCCGCGTGGGCCTCGCCGTCGACGATCGGCTGCGCGAGGCGCTCGAGCGCGCCGCCGACGCGGAGGCCGCCTTCCGCACCGCGATCCGCTCCATCGAGCAGCGAAGCCACGCCCGCACCGACCTGGGGCGGAAGCTCGTGAAGAAGGGACATGCCCGGCCCGCGGTGGAGGTGGCGCTGGAGCGCTGCGCCGCGCTCGGGCTGCTCGACGACGCCGCCTTCGCGCGGCACTTCGTCGAGACCCGGGCCGCCCGCGGCCGAGGTCCCGCCCGGCTGCGGCGGGACCTGTACGCCATGGGGGTGTCGGGCGCCCACGTGGACGCCGCCCTGACCGAACTGCAGGGCGACGACGACCAGACCGGCGAGCAGGCGCTGGCCCTGGCCACGAAGCGGGCCGGCCAGTTGGCCGGGGTGCCCCGGGAGGCCCGCAAGCGACGCCTGCTGGCCTTCCTGGCCCGCCGGGGCTACACGGGGGAGGCCGCCCGGTCGGCCGTCCAGAGGGTGCTGCGGGCGGACGGCTGAAGCGGAGTGGCGCTGCGTGGTCGGAACTCGCGGCGCCATTTATATTTGCGGCCATGAAGTCCTCCCAGATCCGGCGCCGCTTCCTCGACTTCTTCGTCCAGCGCGGCCACGCCGAAGTGCCCAGTTCCTCGCTCGTCCCCGCGGACGACCCGACGCTCCTGTTCACCAACGCCGGCATGGTGCAGTTCAAGCGCACCTTCCTGGGCCAGGAGCACCGGGACTACGCCCGCGCCACCACGGTCCAGAAGTGCGTGCGGGCCGGCGGCAAGCACAACGACCTCGAGCAGGTGGGCCACACCGCCCGGCACCACACCTTCTTCGAGATGCTCGGCAACTTCTCGTTCGGCGACTACTTCAAGCGGGACGCGATCGCGTTCGCCTGGGAGTTCGTCACCGGCAAGGAGTGGCTCGGCATCCCCGCCGACCGCCTGCGCGTCACGGTGCACCACACCGACCAGGAAGCGCGGCAGCTCTGGCAGGAGATCTCCGGCCTTCCGGAGGACCGGATCTACGGGCTCGGCGACAAGGACAACTTCTGGCAGATGGGCGACACGGGCCCCTGCGGGCCGTGCACCGAGATCTACGTGGACCTCGAGTGGAAGCCCGGCCAGCCGCCCGCGGCGCCGATGCCGCAGGACGAGTTCGAGCGTCTCGCGGAGGAGGGCCGGTTCCTCGAGATCTGGAACCTCGTGTTCATGCAGTTCGACCGCTCGGCCGACGGCACGCGGACGCCGCTGCCGAAGCCGTCGGTGGACACGGGCGCGGGCCTCGAGCGCATCGCCGCCGTGCTGCAGGGCGAGGACGACAACTTCCACGCCGACACCTTCGCGCAGCTGCTGGCCCGGGTCGGCGAGCTGGTGGGCGCGCCGTATGGTCGTACGGCGCCGAACCGCGGCTCCTATCGCGTGCTCGCGGACCACGCGCGCGCGGTGAGCTTCCTGCTGGCCGACGGCTGCTATCCGAGCAACGAGGGGCGCGGCTACGTGCTGCGGCGCATCCTGCGCCGCGCGGTGCGGCACGCCTGGCTGCTCGGGCGCCGCGAGCCGACGCTGGCGCCGCTCACGCAGGTCGTGGTCGCCGAGATGGGCGAGGCGTATCCCGAGCTGCGCGCGAAGGCGGGAGAGATCGAGAAGTGGACGCGGCTGGAGGAGGAGCGCTTCCTCGAGACGATCGAGGGTGGCCTCCGCCGTCTCGAGGAGCTGCGCGCGAGTGGTGCCAGGACCATCGGTGGCGACGAGGCATTCCGGCTCTACGACACGTTCGGGTTCCCGATCGACCTGACCCAGCTCATCGCGGGCGAGTGGGACATCACCGTCGACATCGCGGGATTCGAGAAGGCGCTCGACGAGCAGCGCGAGCGGTCGCGCGCCGCGCGGGCGACGGGCAACGAGGCGCGCGCCGAGGGCGGGGCGCCGGCCATCCACCTCGGCAAGGCCGAGTGGCGGGAGCTCAAGAAGGGCAAGCAGGAGTTCGTCGGTTACGAGCACGTCGAGGCCGAGACCGAGCCGCTCGCCTTCCGGCAGGAGGGCCCGCGCGTCGAGCTGGTGCTGCGCGAGAACCCGTTCTACGTCGAGTCGGGCGGCCAGGTGAGCGACACCGGCTCGCTGGCGGGCCGTGGCTGGACCCTCTCGGTGGACAGCGTCCGCAAGGACCCGCGCGGCACGGTGGTGGGCGGCACCTTCAAGGAATCGTTCGAGCCCACGGCGCTGCTGGCCGCGGTGGAGGAGCCGCGCCGCCGCAACATCGAGCGCAACCACAGCGCCACGCACCTCGTGCACGAGGCGCTGCGCCGTCACCTCGGCGCGCACGTGCGGCAGCAGGGCTCGCGCGTCGAGGACGACCGGCTCCGGTTCGACTTCTCGCACCACGGTCCGGTCGAGCCCGAGGAGCTGGCGCGCATCGAGCAGGAAGTGAACGAGAAGATCTGGGCCAACGTGCCCGTCGAGACGCGCGAGATGCCGTACCCGGAGGCGCTGCAGATGGGCGCCAAGGCGTTCTTCTCCGAGAAGTACGGCGACCGGGTGCGCGTCGTGTTCATGAGCGACTACTCCATCGAGCTCTGCGGCGGCACGCACGTGCGCACCACGGGGCAGCTGGGCCTGTTCCGGTTCACGGGGCAAGGCGGCGTCGCAGCCGGCGTGCGGCGCATCGAGGCCGTCACCGGCCCCGCGGCGTACGCGGAGCTCGCCGCGGTGGAGCGGCAGCTGCACTCGGCGGCGGCACTCCTGAAGGCGCAGCCCGAGCACCTGCATCGCCGCATCGAGCAGCTCCTGCAGGAGAAGGTGAAGCTCGAGGAGCGCCTCGTCGAGGCGCGGAAGGCGGGTGGCAGCGCCGTCAGCGGGGATGCGATCGAAGTGGACGGCATCAACGTCACCCTCGCCGAGGCGAACACCGAGGATCGCGACGAGCTGGGCCGCATCGCCGACACGTTCCGCGAGGGCCGGTCGGCGGGCGTGCTGGCGCTGTTCGGCGTGGAAGGGCGTGGGGCCCTCCACATCGCTTTGACGGACGACCTGGTGAAGCGCGGCCTCAAGGCCGGCGATCTCGTGAACCGGATCGCGGCGGTGAGCGGTGGGAAGGGCGGCGGGCGTCCACACTTCGCCTCGGCGGGCGCCGGCGACCCGGCCAAGCTGCCCGAGGCCCGGGCGAAGGCGGCCGCGATCGTCACCGAGTGGCTGCAGGGCCGGAAGTGAACGACGACCTCCGCTGGCTCGAGCGTCACACCGCGCACGCGCCGCCCGTGCTGCGCGAGCGGGTGATGCACTACGCCGGGGGCGACGCGGACGGCGAGCTGCCGGCCCACCTCGCCGATGCGGGCGTGCGCGCGCTCGCCTCGGTGGAGAACCATCCGGGCGATCGCTCCGCCGCGCTCGACCTGCTCGCGGCGGATGCGCTCGTGACGCTCGCCCTGCTGGCGCAGGCGCAGGCGGACCCGTCTCGACTGCATGCGTTCGCCGGCTCCATGCTGCGCAGCGCGACGTCGGCCCCGTGATCGACCTTCACTCGCACCTCCTGCCGGGCGTGGACGACGGGGCCCGCACCGTCGCCCAGTCGGTGGTCACGCTGCAGGCGCTCGCCGAGGGGGGCGTCACCGACGTCTGCCTCACGCCGCACTTCTCGGCGAGCGCACTCGAGGGCGGTGTGCCCGACGCGCATGAGGAGGCGTGGGCTGCGCTGCGCCGGGAGATGCCGGTGGGGCCGCAGCTGTACCGCGGCGCCGAAGTGATGCTCGACCGGGGGCTCGGTCCCAAGGGGGCGACCAACCCGGCGTTCCGCATCAACTGCACGCGCTACATGCTGGTGGAGTTTCCGCGCATGGTGTCGGCGGATGCGGTGTTCAACGCGCTCCGGGGCGTGGTGGAGACGGGCGTGACGCCGCTGCTGGCCCATCCCGAGCGCTACACCGTGTGCCAGCCCGCGCTCGTGGCACGCTGGCGGGCGCTGGGCGCGCTGATGCAGGTGGACGCCACCACCACGCTGATGGCCACGCGCCGCGGCGACCGCGCCCGCGCGCTGCTGGCGCACGGCCTCGCCGACATCGTGGCCGCCGACAACCACGGCGACAACCGCACCATGGCCGACATCCGCCGCGCGCTCGAGGCCCAGGGGGACGGCGAGGCCGCCGCGCTGCTCACCACCGCGAATCCCCGCGCGATCCTCGAGAACCGCCCCACCGTCCCCGTGCCCCCGGTCACCGTGAAGCTGCCCTTGAAGGACCGCATCCGCCGCATCTTCGGCGCGGACGAGTAGCATGCCCGCCGACCGGGTCACCGCGTCGTTCACCGCCCTCGCGCAGCTCCTCGAGTCGACGATCGCCGACCGCGACCGGATCGCGTCGCTGGCCCGCCGCTATGCCGACACGCTGCGGGCCGGCGGCACGCTCTTCTTCGCGGGCAACGGCGGCAGCTCGGCCGATGCGCAGCACTGCGCCGCGGAGTACGTGGTGCGCTACGTGAAGAACCGCAGGGCGCTTCCCGCGCTGGCGCTGGGCACCGACCCCGCGTTCGTCACGGCGGCGGGCAACGACTACGGCTTCGAGCACGTCTTCGCCCGCCAGCTCGCGGGACTCGGCCGGGCGTCCGACCTGCTCGTGCTGCACAGCACCAGCGGCCGGAGCCCCAACCTGCTCGCGGCGGCGCGCGTGGCGCGCGAGCTGGGCATCGGCACCGTGGGCCTGCTCGGCAAGGGTGGCGGGCCCCTGCGCGATCTCGTGGACGAGTGCATCACGGTGGCGAGCGACGACACGGGGCACATCCAGCTGGTGCACATGGCGATCGAGCACGTCATCTGCGAGGTGGTCGAGGAGGAGCTGTTCCGGGGCGAGCCCACCGGATGATCGACCTCTCGGGGAAGCGGCTCTTCGTCACCGGCGGGAGCCGCGGCGTGGGCCGGGCGGTGGCGCTGCTGTTCGCCCAAGCCGGTGCGGACGTGGCGCTTAGCTTCCACACACGGCAGGACGCGGCCCGTTCGGTGGCGTCCGAAGTGGAGGCGCTCGGTCGTCGCGCGGTGGTGGTGGGCGGCGATCACGCCGATCCCGTCGCGGTGCGTGCGATGCTGGGCACCATCGGTGACGCGTTCGGCGGACTGGACTTCTTCGTCGCCAACGCCGGCGTGTGGCCCGAGCCCGACGTGCCCCTGCGCGCCATGGACGACGCGCGCTGGAGCCACACCCTGCGCGCCAACCTCGACAGCGTGTTCGTGACCACGCGCGCCGCGCTCGGCGCCCTGTCGCCCGGCGGGAGCATCGTGCTCGTCTCGAGCACCGCGGCCCAGCGCGGCGAGGCCTTCCACGCCGATTATGCCGCCACGAAGGGCGCGCTGGTCTCGCTGACCAAGTCGCTGGCGCAGGAATGCGCCCCCGCGCTCACCGTGAACTGCGTTGCCCCCGGCTGGATCGACACCGACATGTCGGCCAACGTGCTCGTGGGCGACTACCGCGCCAGGGTGGAGCGCAGCATCCCGCTGCATCGCATCGCGAGCGCGGACGACGTGGCGGGCCCGATCCTCTTCCTCTGCAGCCCGCTCGCCCGGCACGTCACCGGCGAGATCCTCAACGTGAACGGCGGGAGCGTCCTCTGCGGCTGATCCACGTGCTCTTCACCGGCGGCACCATCTCGATGCAGTACGATGCGGCGTCCGGCGGCAACGTGCCGACGCACGGCGGCGAGGCGCTCGTGGCGCTCGCCCCCGAGCTGCCGGCGATCGCGCGGGTGCGGGTGGAGAACTGGGCCCGCATGCCGGCGTGCCATCTCACGCCGGCGGACATCTGGCGCCTGCGCGAGCGGGTGCGCACGCTGCAGTCCGACCCGGCGGTGGACGGCGTCGTGATCACGCACGGCACCGACATCCTCGAGGAGACGGCATACCTGCTCGACCGCACGCTGGCCCCTCGTGTGCCCGTCGTGGTGACGGGCGCGATGCGCACGAGCGACCATCCGGAGTGGGACGGCACGCGGAACCTCACCGACGCCGTGCGCGTCGCGACGGACCCTGCGGCGGACGGGCGCGGCACGCTGGTGGTGTTCGCCGGGCACGTCTGGCAGGGGATGGAGGCGGTGAAGCGCGATACGGTCGCGCTCGACGCTTTCGCGGCTCCCTACGGCGCGGCCCTGGGCCGCGTCGGGGCGGACGGCGTGCACTGGACGCGCCGCGCGCCGCAGGGTGAGCCGTTGACGCCGACGGGGCTGACGGCGCGCGTGGCCCTCGTGCCGATGGTTGTCGGCGACGACGGCCGGGTGCTCGACGCGCAGCGTGACTCGCACGACGGCGTGGTGGTCGAGGCGTTCGGCAGCGGCAACCTGCCGCCGTACGCGGTGCCCGCCATCGGCCGGTGGCTCGCCGACGGGAAGCCCGTCGTGCTCTCGAGCCGCTGTGCAGAAGGCCTCGTCACCCCGGTCTACGGATTCGACGGCGGCGGGGCGCGTACGGTGGCGATGGGCGTGACCCCCGCCGGCCCGCGCACGCCGTCGCAGGCGCGGTGGGAGCTCACCATCGCCCTGTCGGCAGGGGTGCCGTACGGCGCCGGTCTCGCCACGGTGGGTGCATGAGCGACGAGTCGCTGGCCGTGATCGAGCGCCTCGCCGCGCAGCGCGTGCTGGTGGTGGGCGACGTCATGCTGGACCAGAACCTCTGGGGGCAGGTGCGCCGCATCTCCCCCGAGGCGCCGGTTCCAGTGGTGGAGCTGGAGCGCGAGACGGCGGAACCGGGCGGGGCGGCCAACAACGCGGCCAACGCCGCC
>DASUOW010000328.1:0-3233 GCA_036276435.1 Gemmatimonadales bacterium | reverse complement strand
GGGGTGTGCCTCTCCCTTGGATGCCTCTCCCTTGGGTGTCTCACCCTCGGAGGTGTCTCCGTCGGGGGGGACTCCGTTGGGGGTGTCCCTCCCTCGATCAGTTGATGCCCACCCGCCCCTTCGTCGCCGCGATCAGCTTCGCCGAGTCGTAGCCCACGCCGTCCTTGAACACGGTGACCGGCTTCCGGATCACCGCCACGTCCTGCGTCAGGTCGCCGTCGAGCAGCACCAGGTCGGCGCGCTTGCCCCGCTCGACCGAGCCGATCCTCGCGGCATCGCCCAGCACTTTCGCCCCGTTCAGCGTCACCACCTGCACCGCCTGCTCGGTGGTGAGCCCCGCCTCGCGCAGCAGCTCGTAGCCGCGCTGGTCGCCGAAGCCCGGGAGGGCGCCGCCGTTGCCGGTGGGGTCGACACCGCTCGCCAGCACGCCGCCGGCGTCGAAGAAGGCGCGGTCGAAGGCGAGCGCGCGCTGGAATCCCTGCTCCGTCACGGGAATGGCGTTGGTGGTGTCGATGAAGGCGCGGTGGCTCACGTAGGCCTCGCGCACCTCGGGGGCCATGAGCTCGAGGGTGCGCTCGTCGGTGACGGGGCGCTTGGGATAGAACGCCTCGTACACCGGCAGCGTCGTCGTCATCGAGACCTTCTTCTTCACCATGAGGTCGATGAGTGGCGTCGCCACCGGGCCCGGCACGTGGACGGCCGTGTCGAGCGTGGCCCAGGTGTTCGACGGACACGCGTCCGGCTTCTTGTCCGCGATGAAGTCGGTGGCGGTGTGCGCGCCGTGCGCGAAGTCGTCGAGGCCCAGCTCGATGGCCTCGCGGAACGTCACCGAGCAGAGGTGGCCCGTGGTGCGCATGCCGCGCTTGTGCGCCTCGTCGATGGCGGCCTTGAGCAGCGAGCGGCTGATGTTGATGTAGAACTTGATCCAGCTCGCCCCCTCCTCCGCCCAGTACGCCACGAACTGCCGCGCCTGCTGCTCGGTGGCCACCGAGGCGTGCGTGCCGATGGCGTCCGGCCCCTCGAGGTACGGCGAGGTGACGACGATGTGCGGGCCCGCCGCCTTCCCCGCCTCGATGTCGCGCTTGAGGTTGAGGTCGGCGTAGGGCGACGAGCTGCCGGTGGTGCGGATGGTGGTGACGCCGGAGCCCAGGTAGAGCTTGGGGCCGGTGAAGTTCATCTGGTTGCTGCGGCCGCCCGCCGAGCTGTAGAAGAGGTGGTCGTGGAGGCCGACGATGCCGGGGATGAGGGTCTTGCCGCGGCCGTCGATGGTGGTGGCGCCGGCCGGCACCTTCACGCTGGCGGCGGGGCCCACGGCCTCGATGCGGCCGTCGCGGAGCAGCACCGTCTGGCCGGGGCGGGCCTTGGCGCCGGTGCCGTCGACGAGCAGCACGTCGGTGATGGCGACGACCGGCGAGGTGACGCTCACGAAGCTGGCGGTGACCTTGGGGTCGAGCTTGGGGAGCTGGGCGTGGAGGGAGGTCGCCGTGAGCGTGAGGGCGAGGAGCAGGGGGCGGGGCGTCATCGGGGCTCCGTGAACAGGAAAAGAGAGTTGCTCATTGCGAGGAGCGAAGCGACGAAGCAATCCGGGTGCATGGAGCGGAGTCCCGTGCGCGCGCACGGAGTCCCGCTCCATGCACCCGGATTGCTTCGGCCCCTGCGGGGCCTCGCAATGAGCAGGGGACGCGGGACGGACTCTCGCGTGCCATCCTCCTCGCGCTCCCGTCGCTCACTCCACATCGAAGATCGTCATCATCCCCGCCTGCAGATGCTCCGCGATGTGGCAGTGCACCATCCAGCGGCCCGGGTTCGAGAACTCCACCAGCACGTCCACCGTCGCCCCCGTCGGCACCAGTACGGTGTCCTTCCACACGGGGTTCCGGTTGGGCTCGCCGTTCACCGCGAGCACCAGGAAGCGCTGGCCGTGCAGGTGGATCGGGTGCTGCATGCCGTGCAGCACCTCGCGCACGTTGGCGAGCCGCACCCGCACCCGCTCGCCCACCGCGAACTTCCACGTCACGTCCATGTTGTCGCGCCCGGTGGCCGGGTCGTGCAGCCGCCAGTTGGCCTGGGCCGACGTGGTCGCCCAGTTCATGCCCGGCATGGT
Organism: Gemmatimonadales bacterium; assembly: GCA_036276435.1. Lineage (GTDB taxonomy): Bacteria > Gemmatimonadota > Gemmatimonadetes > Gemmatimonadales > GWC2-71-9 > JAGGAG01. The sequence continues at coordinate 1,129 of DASUOW010000328.1, read as the reverse complement.
GCCCGCCCACTCCACCGGGTTGAAGTACGCCGAGTCCGACTGCATGAGGCGCTCGGAGACGAACGGCAGGCCCGTGAACGTCACGCGCAGCTCGAGCGTGCGCTCCGGCGGCTTGCCGACGTGCGCCGCCAGGAGCGAGTCGAGCTCCGCCGCCTCCGCGCTCCGCCTGAGCGTCCCGAACGGCGCCGCGAGATCGGGCGACGCGGGTGCAGTACCCACCGTCACCGTGCCCAGCGTGTCCACCTCGTCGAAGAACCGCGCGTAGAGGTGGTCGATGGCGCGCACCCGGTTCACCATCGCCACCTCGCCCGCCCGCTCGAAGCGCACGTCCACCACGTACCGCTCGGCGGGCGCGATGACGACGCTCTCCACCCACGCCTCGCGCGCGTAGGTGCCGAGATCGGAGGCCACCACCTTCATCCGCGTGCCGGCGCCGAAGCCGAGGTTGAAGGTGCGGGTGTTGGAGGCGTTGGTGAGGAAGAGGCGCACCACGTCGCCGCGGCGCACGCTCGCGCGCCACGCCGTCTCGCCGTTCACCAGCATCACGTTGCCGAAGCGGCCGTTGAGCACGTGGGTCGGGAGGTCGCGGCCCCAGGGGAGCAGGCCCTCGTCGTCCACCAGCAGGTCGTCGAGGATCAGGAACTCCTCGCGATGCGCGGGGCCGTACGCGTCGGCGCGCGCGGGCTTCACGAAGATGTTGCCGTAGAGGCCGAGATCCTGCTGCACGTCCTCGCGCACGTGCGGGTGATACCAGTAGATGCCGCCGTCCGGAAACCGCAGCGTATAGACGAATCGGCCGCCGGGCTCCACCGCGGGCTGGTACAGGTCGGGCACGCCGTCCATGCGCGCATCCTGCCGCAGCCCGTGCCAGTGCACCGTGGTCGGCATCGGCAGCTCGTTGCGGAACCGCACGGTGATCTCGCCGCCCTGCGGCACCATGAGCAGCGGGCCGGGATACTGGCCGTTGAAGCCGAACATGGTGTACTCGCGGCCCGCGACGACGCGGCGCACGATGCCGGCGGCGAGGTCGAGGGTGTCGCCGGAGCGGAGGCGGCGCACCTCGCGCGGCTGGGCGAGCGGGGCGTGCGGCGCGTCGGGCAGCGGCATCGCCGGCGTGGGCGGGCGGAGC
>DASUOW010000327.1:0-2162 GCA_036276435.1 Gemmatimonadales bacterium | reverse complement strand
AGTTCCTCAAGACCACCCTCGGCGTGACCGCTGCCGCGGTGGCCGCCGGTGAGCGGGCGTTCGGCCAGGCGCCGGCCGCCCGGCGTTCGGGAACCCTGTTCGCGGCGCCGCCCGTGGAGCGGGTGCGCCTGGGCCTGATAGGCCTCGGGCACCAGGGCTCCTCCCATCTCCAGAACTTCCTGAAGATTCCCAACCTCGAGGTACGGGCGCTCTGCGACCTCGTGCCGGCGAAGGTGGAGAAGGGCGTGGCCGAGTGCGTGAAGGCGGGTGCCCCGAAGCCCACCACCTACACTGGCGGCGCGGAGGAGTGGCGGAAGCTCTGCGACTCCGACCTCGACCTGGTGTACGTCGTCACGCCGTGGGAGCTGCACGCGCCGATGTGCGCGGAGGCGATGCTGAAAGGGAAGCACGCGGCCACCGAGGTGCCGATGGCCCCCACGATCGACGAGTGCTGGAAGCTCGTGGACACGGCGGAGAAGACGAAGCGGCACTGCGTGATGATGGAGAACTGCTGCTACGACCGCGAGGAGATGATGATCCTCAACATGGTCCGGCAGGGGCTCTTCGGGGACCTGCTGCACGCCGAGTGCGGCTACCTGCACGACCTGCGCGATTTGAAGCTGAGTCGCACGTTCTACGAGGGCCGCTGGCGTCTCGCCCACTCCATCAAGCGGAACGGCGATCTCTACCCGACGCACGGCCTCGGGCCCGTGTGCCAGTGGCTCGACGTGAACCGGGGCAACAAGCTCGATTACCTCGTGTCGATGAGCACCAAGTCGCGAGGGCTGAACCTCTGGGCCGCCGAGCACTTCGGGGCCGACAGCCAGGAGGCGCGCCAGAAGTACGCCCTCGGCGACGTGGTCAACACGCTGCTCCGCACCAACCGCGGCGAGACGATCCTCGTGACGCACGACACCAATGCGCCGCGGCCGTACAGCCGGCGCATCCTCCTGCAGGGCACCAAGGGCGTGGTGCAGAAGTACCCCCAGCCGCTCATTCACCTCGAGGGCACGAGCAAGGCCCACGAGTGGGACGATCTGAAGCAGTACGCGGAGAAGTACGAGCACCCCGTGTGGAAGACCATGGGAGACAGCTCCAAGGACGCGGGCCACGGCGGGATGGACTACATCGAGGACTACCGCCTCGTGCAGTGCATCCGCGAGGGCAAGCCGACCGACATGGACGTGTACGACGGCGCCGACTGGAGCGCCGTGGCGGAGCTCAGCGAGCGGTCGATCGCCGGCAACGGCAAGCCGGTCGAGTGCCCGGACTTCACGCGCGGCGCGTGGAAGTCGCGCACACCTCTCGGCATCGTGACCGTCTAGGCTCTGCCCGCGCGGACGACAATGCGACCGCTGAAGATCGGGATCGGCGGGGTGCGCGGCGTGGTGGGGGAGACCTTCACCCCCGAACTGGCCGTGGCCTTCGCACAGGCGTTCGGGACCTATCTCGGTCCCGGACGCATTCTCGTGGGCCGGGACACGCGCCCGTCAGGCCCGATGGTGGCGGCCGCGGTCCGGGCCGGCCTCCTCGCCACCGGCTGCGAGGTGGTGGACCTCGACATCTGCCCGACGCCATCGCTGCAGCTCGCGGTGCGCTCGCTCGACGCGCGCGGCGGCATCTCGATCACGGCCGGCCACAACGAGGCGCGCTGGAACGCGCTGAAGTTCGTGCGGCCCGACGGCCTCTACCTCGACGCCCTCCAGGCCGAGGAACTGCTCGACGTCTACCACCAGGGCGAGTGGACGAAGGCGCGCTGGGACGGCATGCCGACGCGCGTCGGCACTGCCGACCCAATCCTGAACCACCTCGAGGTGCTCGGCCGCGCCTTCGACACCGCGGCCATCGCGCAGCGCCGCCTGCGCGTGGCGCTCGACTGCTGCAACGGCGCGTGCGTCCGGCTGACCCCACGCTGGCTGCAGGACATCGGCTGCGAGGTTCTCGCTATCAACGACGACGAGCGGGCGCCGTTTCCGCACGCACCGGAGCCAAGCGTCGCCAACCTCGCCCAGGTCGCGGCGGTCGTGCGTGCCGGGCGCGCCGACGTCGGATTCGTGCACGACGCCGACGGCGAACGCATCGCCATCGTCGACGAGACCGGGCGGCGGCTCTCGGAGGAGCTCACGCTGGTGCTGGCCGCAACCGCGGCCCTGGCGCGGCGC
>DASUOW010000326.1:0-2606 GCA_036276435.1 Gemmatimonadales bacterium | reverse complement strand
AACCGCGAGATCGCCCGCTCGCTCGAGCGCCTGCACCAGTCCCGGCAGGACTGACGCGGTGCGGGTCGTCTTCCTGACGCACAACTTCCCCCGCTGGCCGGGGGACGTCTCCGGCAATTTCCTCGTGCCGCTGGCGCACGGACTCCGGCGGCGGGGCGTCGAGGTCGTCGTCGTCGCTCCGGCCGATGCCGGCGACGTGGGCGGCGACGATTTCGAGGGCATCCGCGTGCGCCGCGTGCGCTACGCGCCGCCGGAGAACGAGACGCTGGCCTACCGCGGCACCATGATGGACGCCGTGCGGCTGCAGGGCGGGGCACGCGCGCTGTTCGGGCTGTGGCGCTCGTTGCGCCGCGCCGCGCGCGCCGAGGTGCGGGCGGGGGCCCAGGTGGTGCACGCGCACTGGTGGGTGCCCAGCGGCCTCGCGGCGCCGAGCGGCGTGCCGCTCGTGCTCACCATGCACGGCACCGATGCGCGGCTGCTCGAGCGGTCCGGCGTGGCGCGGCTCCTCGCGCGGCGCGTCGTGGGCCGCGCCGGGGTGGTCACCACGGTGTCGAAGCCGCTCGCCGCCATCGTGCAGGAGCGCCTCGGCCTCTTCATCGACCCGAGCCGCATCCAGCCGATGCCCGTGCCGCTCGAGGATGAGCGCTGGACGTCCGGCGGCGCCGGCCTCATGACCGTGTCGCGCCTCACCGCCCAGAAGCGGGTGCACCTGTCGCTGGAGACGGTGGCGTGCCTCAGGGACCTCGACATCCGCATGCCGCTCACCGTCGTGGGCGAAGGGCCGGAGCGGGGCCGGCTGGAGCGCCTCGCCTCCGATCTCGGCATCGCGCCGCAGGTCACCTTCGCGGGCTCGCTGCCACGGGCGCAGGTGCTGGAACGGCTGACCCAGGCCGACCTCATGTTGTTCCCCGCGGAAGGGGAGGGGTTCGGCCTGGTTGCGGCCGAGGCGCTCATGCGCGGCGTGCCGGTGGTGGGCTGCTGGGACGGCGGCGGCGTGCTCGACGTGGTGCCGGAGCAGGGCGCCGGCCGCCTGGTGCTCCCAGCGCCCGAAGCGATGGCCGATGCCGTCCTGGGCCTGCTGCGCGACCCGGCCACCGGCGATCGTGCGAAGCAGGCGGGCGAGCAGTGGCGCGTGCGGCTCTCGCCCGACCGGGTCGCCGAGGTGTGCGAGACGTGGTACCGCGAGGCGCTCGATGCGGCGTGACGGCTGGCGAATCGCGCAGCTGGTGCTCGGGCTCCTCGTCGTGGGCCTGGCCCTCCGTCAGGTGCTCGCCAACTGGGACGCGGTGCGCACCACGCCCTTCACGTGGAAGGTGCAGCCGCTCCTGCTCGTGCTGAGCGTGCTCGTGGTATGGGCGATGTACGCGCTCCTCATCGCCACGTGGCGCCTGTTGGTGGAGCGATGGGGCGGGCGGCTCACCCTGCGCGAGGCCGCCTCGATCTGGACGGTGTCGAGCCTGGGCAAGTACGTGCCCGGCAAGGTGTGGGCGATCGCCGGCATGGCGGTGATGGCCAGGCGCGTGGGCGTCCCGCCGTGGATCGCCACGGGGGCGGCCGTGCTCAACCAGGTGCTCGCCATCGGGGCCGGTGTGGTGGTGGTGGCGCTCACGGGCACGTCGCTGCTCGAGGCGCGCTATCCGTGGCTCCGCACCGCGATGTGGATCCTGCTGGGCGTGGTAGTCATCGGCGTGTTCGTGCTGTCGTCGCCGGACACGGTGCGCCGCCTCCTGGCCGTCGCGGGCATCGATGCCGGCGATACCGCCGGGCCGCCGCTCTCGGCGCTGCTCATGGCGGGCGTCGCGAACGTGGTGGCGTGGGTGGGCTATGGCGTGGCACTATGGCTCATGGCGCGCGGGCTCACCGAGGTCCCGCTGCCGCTCGGCCTCGCGATCGGCGCCTTCGCGGCGTCGTACCTGATGGGATTCCTTGCGCTCGTGGCACCCGCCGGACTCGGCGTGCGCGAGGGCGTCTTCATCCTGATGCTCGACCGTACCATGGGCACGCCGGCGGCCGTGGCCCTGGCGGTCGCCTCGCGGCTGCTGCTCACCCTCACCGAGCTCGGCGCCGCGGTGCCCTTCCTCCTCAGCTCCCGGGAGCGTGCGCGTGTCGCACCCTGACGTCCCCGAATCCGCGCCGTTCACGCCGCGCTGGCCGTTCCTGACGGCGCTGGCGGTGTTCGTCGTCGCCATGCTGGCGCTTTGCTGGCCCATGCTCGCGGGGCAGTTCCTCGTCGGCCCGATGAGCGACCAGTTCAGCGCGGGCTACGGCTTCCGCCTCTTCGGCGCCGAGTTCTTCCGCGAGCACGGCCGCATCCCGGAGTGGAACCCGTACCTGTTCGGCGGCATGCCGTTCATCGCGGCGATGCACGGCGACATCTTCTATCCGACCGCGTGGCTCCGCTGGATCCTGCCCGTGGACACCGCGATGAACCTGGGCTTCGCGCTGCACTTCGTGCTTGCGGGGGCGGCGCTCTACCTGTTCCTGCGCGCGATCGGCAGTTCGTGGACGGCGGCGCTGGTCGGTGGGCTCGCGTACCAAATGACGGGCATCCTCGCGTCGCTCGTGAAGCCCGGCCACGACGGCAAGCTCTTCGTCTCGGCGCTGGC
>DASUOW010000325.1:0-12028 GCA_036276435.1 Gemmatimonadales bacterium | reverse complement strand
GAGTTCCTGCTCGCCCATGCGCGGCTCACGGCGGCGGGCTACGGGCACTACGAGGTGTCGAACTACGGCCGCCCCGGTTTCCGGGCGCGTCACAACAGCGCCTACTGGCGTCGGGCGCCGTTCATCGGCCTGGGGCCCTCGGCGCACAGCGGGTTCGGTCGCCGCCGACGGTGGAATCTCGCCGCGTGGGCCGCGTATGAACGCGCCCTCCTCGCCGGCAAGCCGGTCACGGAGGCCGAGGAAGTGCTCGACGAGGCGCAGGTACGACTCGAAGAGCTCTATCTCGGCCTCCGGACGGTGGAAGGATTGCCGACCGCCCTGCTAGGTTCCCCCTCCGCTTGGTTCGACGCGGGATGGGCCGAATCGGTGGGTGATCGCATCGTGCTAACGCCGGAAGGATGGCTCCGGCTCGACGCGCTCGTCCGCTCGGTCGCCTGAGCACATCACTTGCTCTTCGCCCAAGGTACATGGAGCGGGGCAGCCGGATCGGCAGATCCGACTGCCACGTTGGCGCATGCTTGGCCGTACAACCGGACGTCACGCTAGGTAGATTTCGAGAATGCCCGGACCGGAACGTCTGACCGAACGCGAACTCAGGGTGCTGGAGGCGGTGGTGCGCGCTTACGTGCGCACGGCCGAACCTGCCGGCAGCCAGGCGCTCGCGCGCGAGGCCGGACTGGGCGTGTCGCCGGCGACGATCCGGAACACGATGAGCGACCTCGAGGAGCGCGGCTACCTCTACCACCCGCACACCTCGGCAGGTCGGATTCCCACCGACCTGGGCTACCGGACCTTCGTCGACGGCGTGGTGCGGCCCGCGCTCCCCACCGAGACCGAGCAGGAGCGCCTCCGGCTCGAACTGCACGCGGCGTCCACGGCGAACGCGCTGGAGACGATCCTCCGTCGGGCGGCCCAGGTGCTCGGTGTGCTGACCCAGGAACTGGGCATGGCGGCTGCTCCCGCGCTCGAGCAGACCCTGCTCGACCGCATCGAGCTCGTGCCCGTGGCGAGCGATCGGCTCCTGCTCGTGTTCACGCTCCGCAGCGGGGTGGTGCGCACCATCTTCGTGCAGGTGCCGAGCACGCTGCCGGCCGAGGCGGTGCAGCGGGTGGGGCAGATGCTGAACGAGCGGCTGTCCGGCCACACGCTCGCCGAGATCCGTCGCACCCTGCGCGAGCGCCTGCGGGACGTGGGCGGCGCGGAGTCGGATCGCGAGCTGGTGAACATCTTCATCGCCCAGGGCGACGACCTGCTCGACTTCGCCGACCAGCCGGGGCAGGGCGTGGTGCTCGGCAGCGCGAGCCTGCTGGCCGACCAGCCGGAGTTCACCGGCAGCAACGAGCGCATGCGCGACCTGCTGTCGCTCACCGAGCGCCGTGACCTGCTGGCCACCGCGCTCGGCGAGCGCGCGCGGCGCGGCCTGACCATCACGATCGGGGGCGAGAACCCCGATCCGCGGCTGGCCGGGTTCACGCTCGTGACGGCGTCCTATCGCCTGGGCGACGTGAAGGGCGTCATCGGCGTGCTCGGGCCCACGCGCATGCCGTACGACAAGATCGTCAATCTCGTGGATCACACGAGTCGTCTCGTGGAGGGGTTGTTCGCATGAGTGAGTTCTATCGCCTGCTGGGCGTCGAGCGCGACGCCTCCGAGGCCGACATCAAGAAGGCCTATCGCAAGCTCGCGATGGAATGGCACCCGGACAAGAATCGCACGCCCGAGGCGGAGGGCCGGTTCAAGGAGATCACCGAGGCGTACGAGGTGCTGCGCGACCCGCAGAAGCGCGCCGCCTACGATCGCTACGGCAAGGCGGGCGTCGGCGCCGGCACCAACGGCTTCGACTTCCACCACGTGGACCTGTCCGAGGCGCTCAACATCTTCATGCGCGACTTCGGCGGCTTCGCCGGCTTCGAGCAGATGTTCGGGCAGGGCGGCGGGCAGCGCTCGGCCGGCGAGTCGCGCCGCGGCCAGGATATCCGCGTCACGGTGCGCCTCACGCTCGCCGAGGTGCACACCGGGGTGAAGAAGACGGTCAAGCTCAAGACGCTCGACCGCTGCACCGAGTGCAACGGCTCGGGCGCCAAGGCGGGCACGAAGCCGCAGCGCTGCACCACCTGCGGCGGCGCGGGCGAGGTGCGCCGCGCGGCGCGCAGCGTGTTCGGCCAGTTCGTCTCGGTGTCGGCCTGCCCGACGTGCGGCGGCGAGGGCGAGGTCATCACGCAGGCGTGCGACGTCTGCCGCGGCGAGGGCCGCATGCGCGCCGAGCGCTCGGTGCAGGTGGAGATCCCGCCGGGTGTCTCCTCCAACAACTACCTCACGCTCCGTGGCCAGGGCGCCGTGGGCGCGCGTGGCGGCCCGAACGGCGACCTCGTCGTGATGCTCGAGGTCAAGGACGACGACCGCTTCGAGCGCCAGGGCGACGACCTGGTGCACACGCTCGCCATCTCCTTCACGCAGGCGGCGCTCGGCACCGAGGCCACCGTGCCCACCGCCGTCGGCGAGGAGCAGGTGCGCATCCCGCCGGGCACGCAGTCCGGCTCCGTCCTGCGGCTCAAGGGGCGCGGCCTGCCGCGCCTCGGCCAGAGCGGCTATGGCGACCTGCACGTGCGCGTGCACGTGTGGACCCCCGAACGACTCACCGACGAGCAGGAACGGCTCTTCCGCGAACTGGCGCGCCACGAGGGCGCCGCGCCGCAGCAGACATCCGGCTTCTGGTCGCGCATCCGCGAGGTGCTGGGCGCATGAGCTGGATCTCCTTGAAGGTGATCGCTCCCTCGGAACGCCGTGAGGCGCTGGGCGCGTGGCTCGTGGCGCGCACCGGGCAGGCGGTGGAGGAGCGCGACGACGGGACGCTGCTCGCGTTCGCGGCCACGGCCGAGGACGCCGACCGGCTCGAGCGCGAACTGCGCGGCGAGTGGGACACCCCCCTCACGCGCGCGGAGATGCCGGAAGTCAACTGGATCGAGCGCTGGCGCGACGGCATCCCCTCGCGCCGGTTCGGGCGGCTGGTGGTGACGCCGAGCTGGCTCGCCGATCCCGCCTACGACGGGCCGCAGGTGGTCATCGATCCGGAGACGGCGTTCGGCACCGGCGAGCACGGCTCGACGCGCGTCGTGCTCGCGCTGCTCGAGCGCTACGTCCGCCCGGGGGACCGCGTGCTCGACCTGGGCAGCGGCAGCGGCATCCTCTCCATCGCGGCCGTGAAGCTCGGCGCGCGCCGGGCCATCGGCATCGAGGTGGACGAGGACGCGAACGAGGTCGCGGAGCTGAACGCGAGGCGGAACGGCGTCGCCGACAAGGTGGAGTTCCTCTTCGGCGATGCAGCGCAGCTCGCGCCGGTGGTGGGTCCGGCCGAGATCCTGTGCTCGAACATCCTCCGGCTCGTGAACGTGGCGCTGCTGCCCGAGGTCCGTGCGTCGCTCGTGCCGGGCGGCCTCGCGATCTTCTCCGGCATGGAGCACACCGAGGCGCCGGAGTTCCGCGCGGCGCTCGCGGCCCAGCGCTTCACCGAGGTGGACGAGGTGATCGACGCCGGATGGTGGGGCGTGGCCGCCCGCCCGTGATCACGGTCCTCGTCGAACCGGGCGCGCGCGACGTCGGCGAGCGGCTCGAGCTCGACGCGGACGAGGCCCATCACCTGAAGGTGCGGCGCGGCGAGCATGGCGTGCGCGTGCGCTTCCGGGACGGCGCGGGGACCGGCGGCACGGGGCTGCTCGAGGTGGACGGCCGCCGGCACCTCCTCACCGTGGAACTCGTGGAGACCGCGCCACCGCCCCCCTCGCTAGTGCTCGCGGTGGGCGCCGGCGATCGCGAGCGCTTCGCCTGGCTGGTGGAGAAGGCCGCCGAGCTCGGGGTCACCGACGTGGTGCCGCTCGAGACGGCACGCACCGTCAACGTCGCCACGCGCGTCCGCGACGGCCACGTCGAGAAGCTCGCGCGGCGCGCGCGCGAGGCCGTCAAGCAGAGCGGGGCGCTGTGGGCGCCGCGCGTCCTTCCGCCGATCCTCTTCGAGGCGTTCGTCGATGCGCCCCGACCGGGTGAGCGTTGGCTGCTCGACGCCGCGGGCCGCGCCTCCGCCGGCCTCGACGCGGCGACGATGGTCACGGCACTCGTAGGTCCGGAGGGCGGCTTCACTGAGGAGGAGGCCGCGCAGGCGAAGGAGGCGGGGTACCGGCCGGTGCGGATCGGGCCGCACACGCTCCGGTTCGAGACCGCCGCCGTGGCGGCGGCGGCGCTCATCCAGACGGCCCGTGAACGGGGAGCCAATGGCTGACTGCATCTTCTGCCGGATCGTGGCGGGCGAGATCCCGGCCGACATCGTGGCGCGCAACGAGCACGCGATCGCCTTCCGCGACCTGCATCCGCAGGCGCCCACCCACGTGCTCGTGGTGCCCACCCGGCACGTGGACGCCGTGCGCGACGCCGCCGGCGAGGACGGTGCCGCCCTGCTCGGCCACGTCTTCCAGCTCGCCGCCAAGGTGGCCACCGACGTGGGGCTCGACGCGAAAGGCTACCGGCTCGTCACCAACACCGGACGCGAGGCGGGGCAGTCGGTCTTCCACCTCCACGTGCACCTCCTCGGCGGGCGCCCCCTCGGCTGGCCTCCGGGGTAACAGCAGGTGAGCGTCCCGACGCCCTCCTCGCGCCACGGAAAACTTGCAGGACGTCATTGCGATGAATAGACTTACGAGTTGCTCTCAAGCGCCCCGGCGAGGGCTGCGGAAGGGGTGATTTTCTGGAATGTCGGAAGTGGTCCTTCACGACGACGAGAACTTCGAGCGCGCCCTGAAGCGCTTCAAGAAGAAGTGCGAGAAGGCCGGAATCCTCTCGGACCTCCGCAAGCATCGGCACTACGAGAAGCCGAGCGAGAAGCGGAAGAGAAAGCAGAGCGCTGCCATCAGGAAGACCAGGCGCGGGCCTCGGTTCTCACGTGTCTGACATCGCCCTCGCCATGCAGGCCGCGATGAACGCCGCCCGCAAGGCACAGGACAAGGACCGGACCCGCGTGCTGGGGACGGTCCTTTCGTCTCTCAAGAACCGCGAGATCGAGCTGCGCCAGGACCTCACCGACGCCGACGTCGTCGAGGTGCTGCGCAAGCAGATCAAGCTGCGGCGCGATGCCGTGGAGCAGTTCGAGAAGGCGGGCCGCATGGAGCTCGCCGAGGCCGATGCGCGGCAGATCCGCGTCATCGAGGAGTTCCTGCCGCCGGAGGTCGATCCCGCGGAGATCCGGGCCGCCGTCCGCGCCGCGATGGCAGACGGCACGACCGAGATGGGCAAGGTCATGGGCAAGGTGATGCCGGCCTTCAAGGGCCGGGCCGACGGCAAGGTGATAAACCAGATCGTGCGCGAGGAGCTGGCACGGGAATGACACTTGTGCAGGACCGGAAGCCGGATGTCGGGGTGCCAGGCCGCGCCGCGGCCGGCACCCCGTCTGCCGTCGAGGACCGCTGGATCGCCGAATCCCTCGAGACGCTCGAGTTCGGCGCGGTGCTCGACGTGGTGGCGGGCTTCGCCGCCGGCCCGCTGGGCGCGGCGCGCGTCCGCGCGCGGCGGCCGTCCACCGACCAGGCGTGGATCGCCGACGAGCTCGCGGTGGTGGGGGAGGTGGCGGTGCTCTTCCGGCGCGGCGAGAAGCTCCTGGCCGAGCCGGTGCCGGAGGTGGAGCGCCCGCTGGCCCACCTGCGCATCGAAGGCGCGGTGCTCGAGCCGCGGGAGCTGTCGGCGATCGGCAAGCTGCTCGTGGCCGCGCGGCTGGTGCAGGGCGAGCTGCGGCGCGTCGCCGAAGAGTGCCCCCGCGCGGCCGCGCTCAGCGTGACCCTGCCCGACAAGCGCGTGGACCAGCGGCTGCTCCAGTCGGTGGACGACGAAGGTGAGCTGCTCGACACCGCGAGCCCGGCGCTCGCGGCCGCACGGCAGGCGGTGCAGCAGTCGCGCGCCCGCCTGGTGAAGCGGCTCGAGAGCGTCATGCGCGCGCTGGAACCCCAGGCCAGCGTGCCCGATGCCGGCGTCACGGTGCGCAACGGTCGCTACGTCATTCCCGTGCGTCGCGACTCGCGCAGCCGGCCATCGGGCATCGTGCACGACGAGTCGTCGAGCGCCGGCACGCTCTTCGTCGAGCCGTCGGAGGTCGTCGAGCTCGGCAACGCGTTGCGCGAAGCGGAGGCTGAGGCCGAGCGCGAGGCGCTGCGTGTCCTGCGCGAGCTGACGCAGATGCTGCGGCCCGCGCGCGACTCGCTGCTGGACGCGCTCGAGATGTGCGTCGCGGTGGACGACCTCGTGGCGCGCACGCGCTACGCAGTGGCCGCGAAGGGCGAGGTGCCCACGGTGGTGCCGGCGGGCGGCGCGCTCGACATCGTCGAGGCGCGCCACCCCCTGCTGCTCGCCGCCGGCGTCGACGTGGTGCCGTTCTCGCTCTCCCTCGGCGATGGCGAGCGCACGCTGCTCGTCTCGGGGCCCAACACCGGCGGCAAGACGGTGCTGCTCAAGGCCGCCGCCCTCTCGGCGCTCATGGCGCAGAGCGGCATCGTCCCGCCGGTGGGGCCGGGCACGGCGCTGCCGATCTTCACCCGCGTCTTCACCGACATCGGCGACCGGCAGTCGCTCGCGGCCAACCTCTCCACCTTCAGCGGCCACGTCGCCCTGCTGCGCCGGGTGCTCGAGGACGCCGACGACGCCACGCTCGTGCTGCTCGACGAGGTGGGCAGCGGCACCGACCCGGCGGAGGGCGCCGCCCTCGCGGCGGCCGTGCTGGTGGCGCTCACGCGCCGCCGCGCCCTCACCTTCGCCACGACGCACCTCGGCGCGCTCAAGCCGCTCGCGGGGGAGGTGCCGGGCATCGTCAACGGCTCGCTGCAGTTCGACACCGCCACGCTCTCGCCCTCGTACCGGTTCAGGAAGGGCGTGCCCGGCCGCTCCTACGGCCTCGCCATCGCGCGGCGGCTCGGCGTCGATCAGGGCGTGCTGGCCGACGCCGAGGGGCGCGTCACCGACGAGGAGAAGCGGCTCGACCTGCTGCTGGCGCGCGCGGAAGAGCGCGAGCGGGAGCTCGAGGCGCTCAAGGTGACGCTGGAGACCCTGCGCGTGGAGCACGAGTCCCTCGGCGCGCGGCTCGAGCTGCAGCGCGAGGCGCAGGCCGCGCGCGAAAAGGAGCTGACGAAGCGCGAGAAGGAGGCGGACCGCCGGGCGCGCGAGGAGGCGCGTCGCTACCTGCTCGAGGCGCGGGAGACGGTGGAGCAGGCCATTCGCAGCGCCCGTGCCGCCACCGGCGACGACGCGGCGCGCGAGGCGCGGCGCACGGTGGAAGACGCCATCAAGAAGGCCGGCGCAGTGAAGGACGCCTCCGTCGACGGCGCCAAGGCGCCCGCGAGCGCGTTCGAGGCCGGCCAGCGGGTGCGGCTCACCTCCGGCCTCACCGGCGACGTGATCGAGGTGCGCGAGGATGGCCGCCTCATCGTCGCGGTCGGGTCGATGCGCATGGTGGCGGAAGCCGCGGGCACGGAGGTGGTGGGGCGGCGCGAGGCGCGGAAGGAGAAGCGCGTCACGGAGCTCGATCCGGGCGAGGCCTCGCTCGAGCTCGACCTGCGCGGCCTCACCGGTGACGAGGCGGAGGCAACCACCATCGCCGCCCTCGACGCGGCCGTGCTGGCCGAGCAGCCGTACCTGCGCATCATCCACGGGATGGGCACAGGTGTGGTGCGCGAGCGGGTGCGGCAGGTGCTGCAGCGCGACAAGCGGGTGAAGAAGTTCGACTACGCGCCGAGGCCGCAGGGCGGCGTGGGCGTCACGATCGCGGAGTTCGCGTGAGCCGGATCCCGGAGGAAGTCATCGAGCAGGTCCGGGACGCGACCGACATCATCGCGCTCGTCGGCGAGAGCGTGGAGCTCAAGCGTACCGGCAGCGACTATCGCGGGCCGTGCCCGTTCCACGGCGGCACCCACCGCAACTTCGCCGTGATCCCGCGGAAGGGCCTGTTCTACTGCTATGTCTGCCACGAGGGCGGCGACGCCTTCTCGTTCCTGATGAAGCGGTTCGGGATGGACTATCCCACCGCGGTGCGCGAGCTCGCGCGGCGGGCGGGCATCGTGATCCCGGAGCCGCAGGAGAAGCAGGGGCCCGACCCGAACGAGCCGCTCTATGGCGCGGCCGCCGCAGCGGGCGAGTGGTTCGCGCGCCGGCTGCGCGAGTCGCCGGATGCGGAGGAAGCGCGGCGCTATCTCGCCTCGCGCGACATCCCCGAGGAGAAATGGGGCGAGCTGGGGCTCGGCTTCGCGCCCCAGGGCAGCCACTTCATGGAGGCGATGCGCGCCCTCGGCATCACCGACGAGGTGCTGCTCGCCGCTGGCCTGGCGTTCCGTCGGGACGACAGCCGGATCGTGCCCCGATTCCGCAACCGGCTCCTGTTCCCGATCCACGACGCCCGTGGGCGTCCGGTGGGCTTCGGCGGCCGCCTGCTGGGACCCGGCGAACCGAAGTACCTCAACTCGCCCGAGACGCCGATCTTCCACAAGGGCCGGCAGCTGTACAACCTGCACAACGCGAAGTCGTCGATCCGCCAGGAGCAGGTGGTGCTCGTGGTGGAGGGCTACTTCGACGTGCTGCGGCTCGTGCTCGCCGGCATCGACCACGTGGTGGCGCCGCTCGGCACGGCGCTCACGCCGGACCAGGCCGGGCTGCTGCAGAAGCTCGCGCCGTCCGCGATCCTCCTCTACGACAGCGATGCCGCCGGCCTGCGCGCCACCTTCCGCGCCGGCGACGAGTTGCTGCGCCGCGGGGTGCGCGTGCGCGTGGCGACCATGCCGTCCGGCGAGGATCCCGACACGCTCGTGCGGAAGGGCGGGGCGGCGGCGCTGGAGAAGGTGCTCAAGGACGCCGTGGACCTGCTCGAGCGGAAGATCCAGCTGCTGGAGCGGCGAGGCTGGTTCGAGGGCATCGAGCACCGGCGCGAGGCGCTCGATCGCCTCCTGCCGACGCTCCGCGCCGTCAGCGACCCGATCATGCGCGAGCTGTACCTGGGGCTCGTCTCCGAGCGCACCGGGGTGGGCCGCGAGGTGCTGGAGAAGGAGGCGAAGGCCCTGCCGGCGGCGCCACCCGAGTCGGTGGGACCGGGCTCCCCCGGGCCCGCGCCGACCCGGCACGAGGGCCGCTCGCCCGAACCGGCGGCTCCGCGGCGCCCACCCGTCGGCACCTCGGCCGAGCGGGCGCTGGTGACGCTGTTCCTGACCGACCCCGACTGGCTCGAGCGGGCCCGGCGCGAGGTGCCGATCTCGTGGTTCGAGCGGCCGGCGCTCCGGGAGATCTACGCGGCCCTGCTCGACGGCGTGGAGCCGGCGGCGCTGGGGGACCGCCTCTCCGAGGTGGGCATCGCGGCGTGGCAGAAGCTGCTCGCCGGGGCCGAGGAATCCCGGGTGGACCCCGACCGGACGTTTATCGACGCGACACAGAAGCTTGAGGCGCGACCGCTGATCCGCGAGTATTCGGCACTCATCGCCCAGCGGGAGCAGGAGCCCGACCCGGCTCGGAAGGCGGAGCTGGTGCAGCAGGCCCTCTCGCTGCGCACTGACCTGCAGAGACGCTTCCCCGAACAGTGGAAGCAGCTCGCCTACACGCGTCCCGGCGATCCCCGGTCGCGCCAGAGGAGACCGCATGCATCCTGACCTGGAAAAGCTGCTCGACCTGCAGTCGAAGGACCTCGCGCTGCTCGAGGCCGACATGGTCGTGGCGGAACTCATGGCGCTGGAGTCGGCGCTGGACGAGCGGCTGGCGAAGGCCGAGCGCGATGCCCAGTCGGCCGCGCGCGCACTGGCCGACATGACGGCCCGGCGCGACGAGGTGGCCAAGCGCCTCGAGCAGTTCCGCGGCCAGCAGCAGAAGCGCCAGCAGCGGCTGGACGTGGTGCGCAACCAGAAGGAAGCCAACGCCGTCACGGCCGAGATCGACCTGGGCCGGCAGGTGGTGCAGCGCGAGGAAGCCGAGTGGCTTCGCCTGGGCGAGGAGGTCCAGCGGCTCGAGGGGCGCCTCGCCGACACCACCCGGGTGCTCGACGAAGCGCGTGCCGGGCAGGAAGGCGAGCGCGCCGAGATCGCCGAGCGCCGCGATGCCGCCGTGGCGCAGCGGAACGCGGCGCTCGACCTGCGCGAGGCCAGCGCCGCGCAGGTCGAGCGGGCGCTCCGCACGCGCTACGACCGGCTGCGCTCGAAGCGGAGCGCGCCGCCCGTGGTGCCGCTGGTCGGGTTCGCGTGCAGTGCCTGCTACAGCGCGATCCCGGTGAGCCGCCGCGGCGAGATCCGCGCGGGGCTGCTCGTCGACGGCTGCGAGGCGTGCGGCGTGATCCTGTACGCCCCGGAAGTGGCAGGTTGACCCGATGAAGCTCGCGGCCCCCGGGCCGCGGTCGGCCCCGCCGCCCACGCGGTGGGTGCTGGAGCCCCAGCCGGCCCCCGAGACGGCCGCGGCCCTCGCCGCCGCGACCCACCTGCCGGGCGCACTGGCCGCGCTGCTGCTGCAGCGCGGCCACACCAACCCGGACGCGGTGCGCCGCTTCCTCAAGCCCTCCCTCGATGACCTCGGCGATCCGTACGCCCTCGCCGGCATGCGCGAGGCGGTGGCGATCATCGTGGATGCCATCCGCCGCCGCGTCGTCATCGGCGTGCACGGGGACTACGACGTCGACGGGCAATGCTCCACCGCCATCCTCACGCGCACCCTCCGGCTCGCCGGCGCGACGGTGGTGCCGTTCATCCCGCACCGCATGCGCGACGGCTACGATTTCGGGATGTCGGGCCTCGAGGCGGCACGGGCGGCGGGCGTCGGGCTGATCCTCACCTGCGACTGCGGCATCACCGCAGTGGAGCCGGTGTCCGCGGCGCGCGCGGCGGGACTCGAGGTGGTGATCACCGACCACCACCTGCCGTCGGCCGCGCTTCCGCCGGCAAGCGCCATCGTCAACCCGCAGCAGCCCGGCGATACCTCCGGGCTCAGGATGCTCTGCGGCGCGGGCATCGCGTTCATGCTGGTGCGGGCCCTCGTGCCGGCCCTCGGCCTGCCACAGCACCTGCCGCTCCACCTGCTCGACTTCGTGGCACTCGCCACGGTGGCCGACGTGGTGCCGCTCGTCGGCGACAACCGCGTCATCGTGCGCCACGGGCTCAAGGTGCTGAACCGGACGCGCTGGGCGGGGCTGCGGGCACTGGTGCAGCAGTCGGGGCTGGCCGGCAAGGAGATCCGCGCGGGCCACGTCGGCTACATCCTCGGGCCGCGCCTGAACGCCGTGGGTCGCATCGACGAGCCGATGGAGGGCCTGCGGCTGCTGCTCACCGACGACCCGGGCGAGGCGGAACTGCTCGCCCGCAAGCTCGAGGCGCTCAACAACGAGCGCCAGCAGCTCGATCAGCGCATGCTCGAGGAGGCGCTGCTGCAGGCGGAAGCGCAGGGCGGGCGCGAGGCGATGGCCTTCGTGCTCGCGAGCGAGAGCGTGGAGGAGAATCCGAAGGAAGGCTGGCACGCGGGCGTCGTCGGCATCGTCGCGTCTCGGGTCGTGGAGCGCTACGGCCGGCCCACCTTCCTCGTCGCCATCGACCGTGAGTCGGGAATCGCGAAGGGGAGCGGGCGCAGCATCTCCGCGTTCGACCTCCACGGCGCGCTGCACGCCTGCGGGGACCTGCTCGAGCGCTTCGGCGGCCACCGCATGGCGGCCGGGCTCACCATGCATCGCGACCGGATCGCGGCGTTCCGCGAGCGGCTCAGCGCCCTCGTCGCGGGCCAGCTTTCCCCCGACGAGCTCGGGCCCGAACAGCGCGTGGACCTCGTGATCGGCCTACACGAGGCGACCCCGGAGCTGGAAGAGCTCCTCGGCCTGCTCGAACCGTGCGGCATGGGCAACGCGGCCCCCGTGCTGGGCGTCCGCGGCGTGACGCTCGCCAACTGGAAGCTCATCCCGGCGCGCGAGCCGAAGCACCTGCGGGGCGAGCTCGTGGACGGTCGGGCGAAGCTGCCGTGCATCGGCTTCGGCTGGGCCGACCGCCTGCCCGCC
>DASUOW010000324.1:0-11481 GCA_036276435.1 Gemmatimonadales bacterium | reverse complement strand
GGCTGACGCTCCTGATGACGACGGCGGGACAGGTGATCGCGCAGGACGGCTTCACCCGGTCCGTGGACGTGATGGCGGCCTCGGCGCTGGGTGCCGGCATCATCGCCTCCCTCGATGCGCTCGCCGACGTGATGGGCTCGGGGAAGTTCAACGCCGTGCTGCACCAGGGCACGAAGCAGAGCCTCTACCTCCGCGCGTTCGACACGCCGCGCGGCCGCTGGATCGGGCTGGTGGTGTTCGGCACGGAGACGTCGGCGGGGCTGGTGCAGGTGTTCTTCAAGGACCTGGCGGACCGCATCGCGGTCGCGACGCCGGTGGGCGTGCCCGCCGCGGCGCCGCTCGCCGCCGGCTTCGAGCATGAACTCAACGCGAGCCTGCGCTCGCTCTTCGGACGGTAAGGATGTCGCTGGTCAACTTCGCGGCGCGCGAGATCACCTGCAAGATCGTCTACTACGGGCCCGGCCGGTCCGGCAAGACGACCAACCTGCAGTACATCTTCGGTCGGGTGCCCGAGCCGCGGCGCGGGCGCATGGTCTCGCTCGCCACGCACGGCGACCGCACGCTCTTCTTCGACTTCCTGCCGCTCGACCTGGGCACCATCTCCGGTTTCCAGACGCGCTTCCAGCTCTACACCGTGCCCGGCCAGAGCTACTACAACGCCACCCGCCGCCTCGTGCTGCAGGGAGCCGACGGCGTCGTGTTCGTCGCCGACAGCCAGGCGCGGCGCTTCGAGGAGAACCTCGAGAGCCTGCAGAACCTCCACGAGAACCTGCTCGGGCAGGGCGTCGACGTGCGGCAGCTGCCCGTGGTGTTCCAGTACAACAAGCAGGACCTGCCGTCGGAGCTGGTGCTCGACCGGCCGGCGCTCGACGACGCGCTGAACTTCCGCGCCGTGCCGAGCTTCGGGGCCGACGCGCTGCACGGCGCGGGCGTGTTCGAGACGCTCAAGGGCGTCTCGGAACTGGTGCTGCGCCGGCTCGCGGCGGGCGGGGTGGCCGCGGGATGACCGGACTGCACGCGGCGTACCGCTTCGACACGCTCGTCGTGGGGGCCGCCAACCGGACGGCGGTCACCGCGGCGCGCGCCGTCGCGGAATCGCCGGGATCGGTGTACAACCCGCTCTTCATCTACTCGCGGCCGGGGCTCGGGAAGACGCACCTGCTCGTGGCCATCGGTCACGCGGTGCGCGCGGTGAACCCGGCGGCGTCGGTGGCCTATCTCACGCTCGACGAATTCGTCGAGGACTACCACGGCGCGGTGGCCTCCGGCGTCGTGGAGGCGTTCCGCCAGCGTTACGCCACGCAGGACGTGCTGCTGCTCGACGACGTGCAGCTGCTCGGCCGGCGGCTCGAGATGCACGAGGAGCTGCTCCGGACCATCGATGCCCTGCAGGCCGCCGGCCGGCAGATCGTCCTCACCAGCGACCGCCCGCCGGCCGAGATCGAGTCGCTCGACGAGCGGCTGCTGCGGCGCGTGGCGGGCGGGCTCGTCATCGACATCGCGCGGCCCGACTTCGAGACGCAGGTCGCGATCCTGCGCCGCCGGGCCGACGAGCGGGGTGCTCCCTTCGGCGCCGACGTGCTCGAGGCCGTCGCGACGCTCGGCATCGAGAGCGTGCGCGAGCTCATCGGCGCGCTCAACCGGCTCATCGCGTTCCAGGCCGTGAGCGAGGCGCCGCTGGACCCGAACCAGGCGCGCGTGCTGATCGGCGGGCCGGATGCCGTCGCGCACGCCACGGTCGCGTCGCAGGCGGTGGCGGAGCACGAGGACGCGCCGCCGCCGAGCCGGCCCGCGGCCATGGAGGAGACGCTCGCGTCCAAGCCCGCCGTGGTCGCCGAGCGCGACGAGTTCGGCGACTTCCTCTCCGAGCTCGCCAGCACGCTCGCGCAGCAGGTCGATCCGTGGCGTACCCGCGTGGGCGAGGCCATCCTGCGGTGGGAAGGCGAGGGGTTCCGGACCACGGTCCTCAACCGGCTGCTGGAGCAGGACGACCCGACCGATCCCGACGGCCTCCTCATCCAGTACGAAGCCGACGCCGAGCGGCTGCTCGAGCTGCAGCGGGAGGTGGCCGAGCTCGCGCCCGACATGGCGGGCGCGCCCGCGCTCACCGATCCGGGCAACATGGCGGCCGCGGAGGCGTACCTGCACCGCGTGCGCGAGAGCGCCGCGCCGCCGCCGGGCCCGTCGCCGGCGTGGGCGCTTGACGCACTCGTCGAGGGCGCCGGCAACCGGATGGCGCTGCGCGCCATCGCCGCGATCGCCACCGAGCCCGGGACGCGCTACAACCCGCTGGTCCTCGTGGGCGGGCCGGGTGTGGGGAAGACGCACCTCCTGCACGGCCTGGGCAACGCGCTCGTCGCGGCGGGGCTGCCGCACGTGGCCTGCCTGCCCGCTCAGGAGTTCACGCAGGAACTCATCGATGCCATCGACCGCGACGCGGTCCTCGCGTGGCGCAACCGCTACCGGCGCTGCAGCGCCCTCCTGCTCGACGACGTGCACTCCATCGCCGGGCGCGAGCGTACGCAGGAGGAGCTCTTCCTCCTCTTCAACATCTTCATCGAGTCGGGGCGGCAGCTCGCGTTCACGTCCGCGGCGCCGCTGGCGGAACTCTCGGGTGTCGAGCCGCGGCTCCTGACGCGGCTCGAGGGCGGGCTCGTCGTCGACCTGCCGCCGCCGGACCGTGACCTGCGCCAGCAGGTGGTGGAGCGGCTGCTCTCCGCGCGCGGGCTCTCGGACGATGCGGAGCTGTCGGGCTACCTGGCATCGCGGCCCGCGGATTCGGTGCGGACGCTGCAGGGGTTCGTGAAGCGCGTGCTGCTCGCCGCCGACGCACAGCAGGCCACGGCCACCGTGGCGATGGCGCGCGAGCTGCTCGAGGGCGCCGCGCGCCCGGTCCGTCGCTCCGGGCTCGGGCGCTCGACGCCGCTCCCGACGGCCGGAGGGCCGCGCAGCCGCGAGAAGATGGTCTGGCAGTGGCCCGACCTCGCCGACTGCGTCATCGAGGAGTGGCGCTGATGGCGATCAAGGGCAGCCTGCGGGAGGCGAGCCTCCCGGACGTCATCCAGCTGCTGCACCTCGGGCGGCGCACCGGGTGCCTGGCGATCACCGACCGCCAGAACCTCGGCTACATCTGGTTCGAGGACGGCCGCATCAGCTACGCCTCGATCGTGAACCGTCGCGACCGTCTCGGCGACATGCTCGTGCGGCACCAGCGCATCAGCATCGACCAGCTGCAGCACGCCATCGACGCGCAGGCCAGCGACCGCGAATCGCGGCTCGGCGAGATCCTGATGTCGATGGGGGCCATCACCCGCGAGGAACTGCAGGACTACATCCGGCTGCAGATCGAGGAGGCCGTCTACTTCCTGTTCACCTGGACCACCGGCACGTTCAACTTCGAGGCCGGCGTGCGTCCCGAGCGGCAGGACTTCCTCGTGCACATCAACCCGGAGTGGCTGCTGCTCGAGGGCGCGCGCCGGGTGGACGAGTGGAGCCTGATCGAGAAGAAGATCCCCAGCTTCGACCTGCTGTTCACCGCCGACGGCTCGCACAGGGCCGAGGAGGGCGTGCCGCTCTCGGAGGAGCAGCAGCAGCTCCTGCCGCTGCTCGACGGCACCCGGGACGTGCAGCAGCTCGTCGACGAGACCGGCCTGGTGGAGTTCGAGGTGGGGAAGGCGCTCTACGGACTGATCACGGCCGGCTACGTGCGCCGCACCGGGACCTCGGCCGCGAGCGTGCTGCCGCGCGCCAGCGACGCCCGCATCGAGGAGCACCGCAACCTGGGCATCGCGTTCTACAAGACCGGGATGCTCGACGAGGCCCTGCGCGAGTTCCGCCGCGTCGCCGAGCTGCGGCCCCAGGAGGGCAGCGCGCCGTTCTTCCTCGGCCTCATCGCGCTGAAGCAGGACAACTGGGAGGAGGCGGTGGCCGCCTTCCGGCTGGCGCTGGAGAAGGGCGGCCCACGGCCGGCGGCGCTGCACAACCTCGCCTTCTCGCTGGAGCAGCTCGGGCGCCTCGACGAGGCCGAGGCGGCGTACGCCGACGCGGCGGCGCGCGCCCGCGACGACTGGCGCGTCCACCTCGGCTGGGCGGTCACGGCGCTGCAGCGTGGCGACGCGCCGGCCGCGCGTGCGCGGCTCGCGCGGGCCCGGGAGTTCATCGGCGACCGCCCGGTGCCGGCGCGCTGGTACTGGGCGGACACCCTCGTGCGCGCCGTCGCCGACGACGCCGAGGGTGCGCTCGAGGCGGCGCAGGCGGGCGCCGCGGCGCACCCCCGGCGCGCCGCGCTGCGCAACAACCTCGCGGTGCTGCACGAGCTGCGCGGCGATGCGACGGGTGCCGAGCGCGAGCTGCAGGCGGGCCTGGAAGAGGACGCGGCCCTGCCGCAGCTCTCGAAGAACATGGGCGACCTGCTCTATCGCGCCGGGCGCTACGAGGAGGCGCGGGAGGCGTACGAGCGCGCCCTCCGCCTCGAGCCGGCGCTTGGCGACGACCTGCACTTCAAGCTGGGCAACATCGCCCACCGCGCGCGGGATGCGCAGAAGGCGCGCGAGCACTGGACCCGCGCCACCGAGCTCAACCCCGCGCATCAGCTCGCGCGCGCGAACCTCGAGATGCTGGAGGCGGTGCGGTGACGCGCGTCGACGAGGCCGGCTTCACGGCCTTCGCGCGGGAGCTGTCGACGCGCACCGGCGTGGCGCTCGATGCGTACAAGCCCAGGTGCCTGGCGCGGCGCATCGCGGTGCGCATGCGCGCCTGCGCGGTGCACACCTACGATGCCTACCTCGACGTGCTCGACGGGCAGCCCGCCGAGCTCGAGCGCCTGCACGCGGCCCTGACCATCAACGTCACGCGCTTCTTCCGGAACCCGGAGGTGTGGGTCGCACTGGCGCGCGTGCTGCCGTCCCTGTTCGTGCAGCCGCGCGAGGTGCGGGCCTGGAGCGCGGGCTGCGCCTCGGGGGAGGAGGCGCACACGCTCGCCATCCTCCTCGCGCAGGCGGCCGAGGAGCTGGGCCGCCCCGAGTGGCTGGAACGGGTGCGGGTCGACGCCACCGACATCGATCGCGACTCGCTGCTGCGGACGCGCGCGGGACGCTACCGGGCCGCGGCGCTGGTGGAGGCGCCGGCCGGACTCGTGCGGCGCTGGTTCCGCGAGGACGGGGACGCCATGCTCGTCGATCCCGCGCTCCGTGCGCGCATCGACGTGCGCGCGCACGACCTCACCGGCGATCCGGCGCCGTCGGCGCGCTACGACCTGATCGCCTGCCGCAATGTCGTCATCTACTTCGACCGCACCATGCAGGAGCGGCTCTTCACGGCGCTGCACGACGCGCTCCATCCCGGCGGCTACCTGGTCCTCGGCAAGGTGGAGACGCTGGTCGGCGCCGCGCGCGAGCGGCTCGAGCTGGTCGACATCCGCGAGCGCATCTACCGGAGGCCGGCGTGAGCGGCCGGCGGCTCGTCGTGAAGGTCGCCGACCTCGCCGTGGGGCAGGGCGACGACGAACTCGTCACCGTGGGCCTCGGCAGCTGCGTGGCCATCATGCTGCACGATCCCGAGCGGGGCATCGGCGGGCTCGCCCACGTGCTCCTGCCCTCGCGCGCGCTCACGCGGCACGTCGACCGGCCCGCGAAGTTCCCGCACGTGGCGGTGCCGGCCCTGCTCGAGCAGATGGTGACGCTCGGTGCCAGCCAGCGCCGCATCGTCGCGCGACTCGCCGGGGGCGCGAGCATGTTCGCGAACCTCGCGGCGCCCGGCACCATCCAGATGGGCGAGCGCAACCTCGTCGCGACCCGGCAGGTGCTGAGCGCGCATCACATCCCGCTGGTCGGCGAGGCCGTCGGCGGCGACTTCGGTCGCACGGTGCGCATGCGGTGCGCCACGGGTCGGGTCGAGGTCAGCACGGTGGCGCATGGCATCACCGAGCTCTGAGCCCCGCACCGCCGTCGTCGTCGACGACAGCCCGTTCTTCCGTCGTCTCCTCACCGACATCCTCGAGCGCGACGGCGAGTTCCGCGTGGCGGCCACGGCGCGCAACGGGGAGGATGCCCTGAGGAAGGTGCATCGCGAGGCGCCCGACGTCGTGCTGATGGACCTCGAGATGCCGGGGGTGGATGGTCTCGGCGCCATCGGCTACATCATGTCGGAGGCACCGCGGCCGATCGTGGTGGTCAGCGGCTACGCGGGGCCCGGCACCGCGGCGGCCATCCGTGCGCTCGAGCTCGGCGCCATCGACCTCGTGGCGAAGGAGGAGGCCCGCGACGACGCGGCGCTCGAGCGGTTCGGCGAGCGGGTGCGCGCCTCGGTGCGCGCCGCGCTGACGGCCGAGGTGCTGCGCCTCCCGGTGCTCGCCCGCTCGCCGCGCGGCGTGCCGGCCAACCCGGATCTCTTCGCCGTCCCCGGCCGCGCGAAGGCGTGCGTCGCCATCGCCGCATCGACCGGAGGACCGCGGGCCCTGTGCGAGGTGGTGCCGAGGCTCGCGCCGGGATCCGGCGCGGGGGTCATCGTGGTGCAGCACATGCCGAAGGGCTTCACGCGCAGCCTCGCCGAGCGGCTCGCGTCGCAGAGCCGCCTGGCGGTGGTGGAGGCGGAGCACGGCGTGCCGTTCCTCGCCGACACGGCGTACGTGGCCCCCGGCGATCACCACATCCGGGTCGAGGTGCGACCCGACGGCCCGCGACTGCTCCTGGACCAGGGCCCGCACGTGTGGGGCGTGCGTCCGGCCGCCGATCCGCTCTTCGCATCGGTGGCGGCGTGCTACGGCGCGCGAGCCGTGGGCGTGGTGCTGACGGGGCTCGGCCGGGACGGTGCGGAGGGCCTGCGCCGCATCCACGACGCCGGCGGCATCGGGATCGCGCAGGACCACGCCACCGCGACGATCGACGGCATGCCCGCCGCCGCCCGTCGGGCGGGCGGTGCGGACCACGTGCTCGGCATCGCGCTCATCGCGGCGCAGGTGGACGCGGCGCTCCGCCAGATGCGACTCGCATGATCGACGAGGAGCTCCTGCAGTTCGTGAGCTTCCGGCTCGGTGGCCAGGAGTTCGCCGTGGACATCCTCCAGCTGCGGCGCGTGCTGCCGTACGAGGCGCCCACGCCCATCGACGGGGCGCCGCCATTCGTCGCCGGCGCGCTCCCGTTCGAAGGCGCGATGCTTCCGGTGCTCGACGTGCGGGCGCGCCTGGGCCTGCCGAGCACGGTGACGGCCGATTCGCGCCTGCTCGTGCTGGAGCACGGCGACCGGCCCGTGATGCTGGTGGTGGACGCCGCCCGCGAGGTGGTGCGCGTCGATGGCGGCCAGATCGTCGCGGCGCCGGCCGTGGACGGCCTGACGCCGGGGCAGGTGGTCGGCCTCATCGACCGGCCCGGCAGGTCGCTCGTGATCCTGAATCCCACGCGCCTGCTCGCGCCCGCCGAGCGCGCCGCGCTCGACGCCCTGCTGGTGACACCGTGATCGATCGCCCCGACCCGCTGCCGGAAGCGCTGCTGCTCCAGCTGCGCGGCACCTACGCCGAGCTGCAGCGGCGGCTCGACCAGCCGCTGTCCGGCGACCAGCGGGAGCAGGTGAAGCAGGAGATCATCGCGCTCTTCCGGCGGGTCGACGGCGCGCTGACCGAGCTCGGCGCGCTCAAGGAGGACATCCGCGAGCTCGTGGCGCGCTACAAGGCGGCCGTGGCCGCCGCCACGCCGGTGGCCGCCCCGCCGCCGCAGCTGTCCGGCGAGCCACCGGCCGTGCACGCCGACCATCTCGGGGCGTCCACCTACATCGAGAAGGGGTGGAGCCTGATCGCGCTCGGCGATCACGTGGCGGCGATCGCGGCGCTCGATCGCGCGCTCGAGCTCGCGCCCGGCGACACGCAGGCGCAGTCGCTGCTGGGCTGGGCGCAGATGCTCCACGAGGACTTCGACGACGCGCTCGCCACCTTCTCCAAGGTCCTCGCGCGGGAACCGGCCAACGCGCTCGCGCGCATCAACGTGGGCTACATCTGCCTCAAGAAGCGCATCTTCGGCGAGGCGATCGAGCACCTCTCGCGCGCCATCCGGCTCGACAACGACCGGAAGGCCACGCTCTACGCGCACTTCTACCTCGGGCTCGTGTATCTGGAACGCGAGATGTACGAGGACGCGCAGACCTTCTTCCGCAAGACGCTCCTGCTCGGCCCCAACCTCGTCGAGGCGCGCTACGAGCTCGGGCGGGCCCAATGGTTCGCCGGCGATCGGGACGGGGCGCTCGCCTCGTGGGCCGAGGGACGCGACGCCAACCGGTTCAACCCATGGTCGAAGCGCTGCGCCGAGGTCCTGGACCTCGTCGCCGCCGGCGGCGACATCCCACGCGCGCCCTCCGCTTCCTGACGCTCGTCGGGCTCCTGCTGGTGCTCGTGCGTCCCCTCTGGGCGCAGGGGCCGACCGTCACGCAGGTGGGTGACGTCACGGTGGTGGCGCAGCCGCCCGAGCGGGCGCTCGGGATGCTCATGGCGGAGACGGCGAGCCAGCCACGGGAGTGGCCGGGACTGGGCCGGCGGGCCCCCGGGCCATTCCGGCTGATCGTGGTGGCGGACGGCGAGGCGCTCAAGCGCTGGACCGGCGGACGCGCCCCCCGTTGGGGAGCCGCGCTCGCGCTGCCGAAGTCCCGCACCATCCTCATCCGCGCCGACGCCGACCCCACGGCCACCCTCCAGCACGAGCTGGCGCACCTCGTCCTGAACGAGGTGATCCGGAGCCGAGTGCCGCTCTGGTTCGACGAGGGGTATGCCGTCTGGGCGGCGGGGGAGTGGGGCATGCTGCACCAGCTGAGCCTCAACCTCGCCGTGGCCACCTCGGCCACGCCATCGCTCGACACCCTCAACCTGGCGCTGCGCGGCGGCGAGGTGGAGGTGAGCGCGGCCTACCCGCTGGCGGCCTCGGCGGTGCTCGAGCTCGCCCGCCGCCACCCGAGCGGCTCCATCGAGCCCTTGCTGCGGCGGTTGGCGGCGGGCGAGGACTTCGGGAGCGCGGTGCACGCCACCACGGGCCTCACGCTCGACCGCTATGATGAGGCGTGGCAGAAGATGGTGCGGCGCCGCTTCAGCCTGTTCACCTGGTTGATAGCAGGAGGCGCCTGGCTGATCTTCGGGGTGCTGCTCATCGTCGGTGTCCGCCTGCGCCGCCGGGCCGACCGTCCCCGGCGGCTGGCGCTGGACGAGGGCTGGGAACTGCCGGAGGAGGAGGCGGACGCCGCAGAAGTGCCTGAGCGGACGGAAGTTGGCACCAAGGTTCAGCTTGACCCACCCCCTGCTGACGAGTAATCTCTCCGGCTTATGACCTCACCATCCGCACCGTCGCCCGCCTCCCGGTTTCCACTGGGGAAGCGCAATCTCGTCTTTCTCGCCGCGGCGCTTGTGTCATTGGGGGCGGGCTACGCCGTCCTGATGGCAGGACATGCGAGCGCTGCCGCCGTTCTGCTCGTACTGGGGTACTGTGTGCTATTTCCGCTTGGTATCGCGCTTTAGGGCGCGATGCCCAGGCCGCCCATCGCGGCACGTTCGCTGCTTTGATGGCGACGCCCCGTGCGGGCATGCCGTCCGGGGCGAATAGCTCAGCGGTTCAGAGCGCCTGCCTTACACGCAGGATGTCGGGGGTTCGAATCCCTCTTCGCCCATGATCCTGGTCTCCTTCCCGCCTTCGCGGAGGCTCATCGCAATGAAGGTGTTTCGCCACGCTGCCGTCGCCACGCTCGCCATCGCCGGGTTCGCCGCCACCGAGGCCGGCGCGCAGGGCATCCCGCGGAACTCCCGGCGCCTCGGCGCACCGTCCGCCAGCGCATCCAGCACGCGCCTGATGGTGGCGACCCCCTTCGCCTTCAACGCGCAGGACTCGGCGAACGCGGTCGCCATCGCCAAGGGCATGCGCGAGGAGCTCAGGGACATCGGCGGCAACGATATCGCCGTGATCTCCGACTCGATCATGAACGTGGCCCTGGAGCAGTTCGGCTACGCGAAGAACGCCATCCTGACCGCCCCGCTCGCGCTGCAGCTCGCCAAGCAGCTGCCGGGCACCAAGGGCGTGATCACCTCCTCGCTGCAGAAGCACGACGACGATCAGGGCCGCTACACCCTGGCCTCACGCCTCTTCCCGACGCTGGAAGACGCCGGCGTGTGGCTGGAAGTGATTCAGCAGCCGGGCGAGAAGCCCGAGGACCTGGGCAAGCGTGCCGCGGAGCAGTTTGCGCCCGCGATCAAGGCCTTCGACGACGCCAAGGCCTGCACGGACCAGATGAAGACCAAGCCCGACGACGCCATGAAGGCGGCGGAGAAGGCCCAGAAGGAGGTGCCGAACCACGGCGGCGCCCACCTCTGCCAGGCGCAGATCCTCGCCGCCAAGGGTGCCCCGCGCCCGGAAGTGGTGGCGCACCTCGAGAAGGCCGTGCAGGGCGATCCGCAGTCGCTGACCGCGTGGACGCTGCTTGCCGAGAATCATCAGGCCCTGGCCGACGCGAACAAGTCGAAGGCCGATTCGGCGAAGGTCGTCGAGGACATGAAGCAGATGCTCCGCATCGCGCCGTCGAACCAGAAGATGCGTGAAAACATCTTCAAGTACCTGCTGCAGACCGGAAAGCCGGCCGTGGCCGTGCAGGTGGCCGACGAGGGGCTGAAGCTCGATCCGTACAACTGGGACCTCTACGACCTGAAGAGCAACGCCTGCCTGTTCCAGAGCAACTTCCCGTGCGCCATCGACGCGCTGGAGGCGGCGTACCAGGTCGATTCCACGCGTGCCGACTCGCTGTTCTACCGCAAGATCTCGGTGGCGGCGGCGCAGCAGCCCGATACGGTGCGCCTGGCCAAGTGGGCCGGCCGCGGCGTCGCCAAGTTCCCGGACAATGCCGAGCTCCTGGGCTACGCGAACCAGGGCTACGTGCTCACCGGCAAGCTCGACTCCAGCGTCGCGGTGACGCGGAAGCTCGTCCAGATCGACCCGACGCAGGTCGATCCGGCGCTCGCCGCGGTGCAGGGCCTCGCCAACGCGAAGCGGCTCCCGGAGACGAAGGAGTTCGCCGACATCGTCGTGGCCAAGGGCACGCCGGAGCAGAAGGAGCAGCTCGCCGGCATCTACGTGAATGCCGCCGCCCCGCTGCTGCAGGACCCGAACAAGGACTACGCAGCCGCGGCCGAGCTGACGCGGCAGTGCCTCGCGGTCGCGAACCCGCAGGGCCGCGTGGCGCCGAGCTGCAACTTCATCCTCGGCGTGTCGGCCTTCCAGATCGCGGCGGCGATGGATGCGGACACCGAGAAGCAGAAGTCCTGCGAGATGGCGCGCAAGGAGAACGAACTGGTGCTCGAGGCGGAGAAGGGCCTCACCACCGGACGCGCGGTGCGGGCCGAGACCGCCGACCAGCTGCTCGGCTACGTGAACCAGTTCAAGACGCGCACGACGTCGATGATCAAGGCCTACTGCAAGTAGCGCACGGGCCGATCGCAGGGGGTTGCCGGAGGGGGGTGGGGCGGCT
>DASUOW010000323.1:0-2996 GCA_036276435.1 Gemmatimonadales bacterium | reverse complement strand
GTGGGAGCCGCCGGTGCACCTCCGGCTGCGGCGCACGGCGGAGCGGCAGACGACGGCGACCGAGTGGGAATACACCATCGAGCGGGCGCCGGAGGGCGTGGCCCTCACGCTGGTGGAGCGCGGCCGCATCGCGAACCCGGTGCGGCGCTTCGTGGTGCAGTTCCTCGCCGGCTCGCGCGGCGCCCTCGACCGGCAGCTGGCCGGGCTCGCCGCCTACTTCGACGAGCCGCCGCGCATCGACTGACCGGCTAGCGCCGCAGGCGGTGCACCGCCACGAACTCCACGTCGTTGCCGTCGAGCCGCCGCAGCAGCACCGCATCCGTCCCCACCCACAGCAGCGTGCTGCGCGGCGGCAGCGTCACGGCGCCGAGCCAGGTGCCGTCCTTCGCGTACGCCTGGTAGCTCGAGGTGCTGTCGCCCGCGTGGCGAATGTCGCGCACCCACACGCCGCCGCTGGGATCGGCCACGATCTCGCCGTGCGCGGGCAGCGAGTCGGGGAACGGCATCGAACGCCAGATGCCGTCGATCGACTCGCGCTCGCGCACCGTGCGCGCGGCGCCGACCCTGAGGCCGTGCTCGCGTGCGGTGTCGGCGGGCACGAGGGGCAGGCGTGCGCCTGGACGGCGGAAGATGGCCACGAGCCGGCCGTCCTCCGCATGCCGCCGGAAGCTGTGGCCTTCCCCTTCGCCCACCACGAACTCGTCGCCCACCACCGCCACGCGGCCCGAGAGGCCGAACGGCCGCATCATCGCGGAGACGGTGCCCTTGCCGCGGCGCACCACGATCTCGTCGCTGCGGACGCGCGCCACGTTGCGCCCGCCATCCTCGAGGCGCACCAGGTCGGCGTCGACGCGCAGCACCGGCGAGTCCACGACCGCGAGGTCCACCGGCGTCGGGACGGTCACGAGCATGGCGCCACCCGGGAAGATCCCGACCGGGCGGCCGAGGCGCGTGGTGTCGGGCAGCATCGCGCGCACGTTGCCCAGGAAGCGGCCATCGGGCAGGAAGCCCACGATGCGCTGGCGCCGGTCGTCCCACCCCACGATCGTGTCGCCGCGCAGGAAGACGGCGCCGAGCTCCACGAACTGCCGCTCGCCCTCGCCGCGGCCGCCGAGGGTGCGCAGGTGCGCACCGGTCGCATCGAAGAGGCGGAGCTGCTCGGTGGCGCCGTCGGCGACGACGAAGCGGCCGTCGGCGAAGCGCACGGCGCTGCGCACGCCGGCGAAGTCGCGCGCCGAATCGCCGGCCACGCCGCCCACCTCGACGTCGGGACGCGCCGCGATGCGCCACGCCGGCCGCGTGCCCCACGCCGGCGCGGCGGACTCGACGATGCGCACGCCCGCGCTGTCGCGCGCCGGCGCGGCGGCGATGGGAGCATCGGCGCGGCCGCAGGCGGCGCCGGCACAGGCCACCAGCGCGAGCACGCGCCTCATGCGCGGGCCTTGCGCACGGCGTCGAGGTAGCCGGCCATCATCTTCTCGAGCCGCTCGAGGCGGTCGGCCTCCTTCAGACGGCCGGCCTCGTCGAAGGCCTGCTGTCCCTGCGGCAGCGTGTACATGTCGGGATGGACGAAGGTGCCCATCCCTTCGAGCGGAATGCGCAGCTGCCACAGCCCGCGGATGCCGCCGATCATGCCCGTCGAGGCGCTCATCAGGAACGCCCACCGGCCACGCGTCGGCACCGGCTTGAGGCGCGAGACCCAGTCGATGGTGTTCTTGAGCGTGCCGGGAAGCGAGAAGTTGTACTCGGGCGAGGCGAGCAGCAGGCCGTCGCTCGCCTCGATCAGCTTGCCCAGGCGGAGCACGGCGTCCGGCACGCCGGTGGAGGACTCCACGTCCCCGTCGTAGTTCGGGAACGCGAACTCGGAGAATGGATGCTCGTCCACTTCGGCGCCCTGCCGGCGTGCCACGTCGATCGCGACGTGCAGGAGCTTCCGGTTGATGGAGCCCCGGCGGAGCGAGGCGGCGAAGGCGAGGAGGCGCATGGATGCGTTCGGCGTAAGGAAGGGACAAGACTAGCGGGCGATCCGATCAAACGCGAGGACGGGCGGTTGCGGAAGTCTGAATACTGAATACAATTCTGAAATCGTTCACAGGCAAGGTCTTACGGGCGCATCAGCCGCCGTACCTCCCATGCTGGCACCCCGCGCACCCCTGCGCGCCCAGGTGCGTGACGCCATCCTCCGGCTCCTCGAGGGCGGGGAGTTGGCCGGGACCCGCGTCCGCGACACCGATCTTGCGACACGGCTGGGGGTGAGCCGGACCCCGGTCCGGGAGGCGTTGCTCGACCTGGTACGCACCGGCGTGCTGGTGAGCGATCACGGCCGCGGCTTCCGCGTGGCGCCCCTGGATCCGGTCGAGGTCCGCGAGCTGGGGCAGATGCTGGGCGCGCTGGAGGCGTCGGCCCTGCGGCTCTCGGCACCCTTCTCGCCGGCGCGGCTCGCGGACCTCGAGCGTGCCGTCGCCGGGATCGACGCCGCCCGCGGCGACGCGTCGCTCGTGCTCGACCGGAACGAGGAATGGCATCTGATCCTGCTGGAGGGATGTCCCAACCGGCGGCTGCGGGAACGGCTCGCCGACCTGCGCGGCGCCACCCGGCGCTACGTCCTCGCCTTCCTGCGGGAGGCGGGGCGCCTGGGACTCGCCACGGGCGGGCATCGGCGGGTGCTCTCGGCGCTGCAGCGCGGCGACCAGCCGGCCGCGGCGCGGGCCCTCGAGGAGCAGCTGGTGTCGGGCACCGACGAGCTGGCCGGCTGGCTCGCGCGCCGTCCGCCTCAGGCCCTGGGCAGCTCGCGCAGCAGCGGCTCGAGGTAGCGCCACACCGTCTCGGCGATGCGGCGCTGGCCCGCGGCGGTGGGATGCACGCCGTCGGGCTGGTTGAGCGAATCCACGCCGGCCACGTCCTCGAGCAGGAACGGCACGAGCGGCACGTCGTACTTCTTCGCCACCTCGGGGTACACGCTGCGGAACCGGCGGAGATACGCCTGCCCCAGGTTG
>DASUOW010000322.1:0-11590 GCA_036276435.1 Gemmatimonadales bacterium | reverse complement strand
CCGCCGCCGCGGTCGCTAGGCTCTCCGGCGCGACCGTCGCCACGGCGACCTCGCGCGGGCGGTTCCGGATCTCGTTGACGAGACGGATCGTCTCGCCCGAGGGCGGCACGCCGAACTCTTCCCGCAGCCGATGCACGAGCTGGTCGTAGGCGTCGAGGGCGGCGGCCGGCTCGCCTGCGCGATCGAGCACGGTCATCAGGCGGCGCACGGCGCCGTCGTCTGTCGGCGCGATCGCCACGGCGCGGCGCGCCCACAGCACGGCCGCGCGCAGTTCGCCACCCTCCTCCTCCTGCGCCACCAGCGTGCGCAGCGCCTCGAGCACCCCCTCCTTCCGTCGCGCCCGCTCGGCCTCGAGCCAGCGCTCCGCTTCCGGCGCCTCCTCGACGTAGAGCCCGGGCAGGAAGTCCCCCCGATAGAGTCCGGCGGCTTCCTCCAGCCGGCCGGCCGCGAGCGCTTCGTCGAACGCGACCGCGTCGCAGGAGATCGTCCCTGCGGCCACGCCGATCTCCCGATCCCCGCGGCTCGCGACCACCTCGTCCCCCACCGAGCGGCGCAGGAAGTGGAGCGCCTGCCGCATGGCGTTGCGGGCCCGCTCCTGGTCGAGGTCGGGCCAGAAGAGGCCGAGCAGCGTGTCGCGGCTGTGGAACCCCCTGGGTGAGGCCGTGACGAGGTATGCGAGCACCGCCAGCCGCTTGGGCTGGAGCAGCACGCTGCGCAGTTCCTCGCCATCCCGTCGGAGGTCGACGGTCCCAAGTGTCGTGAAATCAATCATGTGGGGAGTGGGTCACGCCGTTACGGCGAAGATAACGCACGATAGCAGCACGGCGTAACTCCCTATCAGGCAATCTGTTCGCGTCACACGGCCCACGACGGCCCAAACACGAACCGATTCCACCTGATTGGAGGAACCCATGTCCGTCCGCCTGCTGCGCAGCACTCTCTTCGCCTGGCTCTCGCTCTCCACCGCCTGCTCCGACGGCACCGAGCCCGAGCCGGTACGGAATCCGACCCCCACGCTGGCGGCGGTCCAGCCGTCGTCCGTCCTCGTGGGCGGCGACGACTTCGTCCTCACGGTGCGCGGCGAGCGCTTCGCCGAGGGCGCCACGGTGCGGTGGAACGGGCAGCCCCGTCCCACGACGCGGGTCGGCCAGGGCGAGCTGCGGGCGCAGATCGCCGCCGCCGACATCGCCGAGCGGGCACGGATCTCCGTGACGGTGGTGAACCCGGCGCCGGGCGGTGGCGAATCGTCCGCCAAGGTGCTGGAGATCTCGGAGGTCCCGGTCGCGAGCGTGACCGTGACGCCGAACCCCGCGACGGTGTCCGCCGGCCAGACGCTCGCGCTGTCGGCCAAGGTGCGGGACGCGAACGGGCTGGAACTCGGCAGCCGGCCCATCACCTGGAGCTCCACCGCGCCGCAGGTGGCCACCGTCTCGGCCGATGGCATCATCACGGGCGTGGCGCCCGGCGCCACCACCATCGTCGCGAGCGTGGAGGAGGTAGAGGCGAGCGTGCCGCTGACGGTGGGCGCGGCGAGCGTGGTGCCGATCCTGTCCGAGCTGCTGCCGACGATCGCCGTCGCCGGCGACCCCGCTCTCGAGCTCACGGTGCGCGGGAGCGGGTTCACCGACGGCGCCACGGCGCAGTGGAACGGCGCGGCGCGCACCACGCGCTTCGTCAGCTCGCGCGAGCTGCGCGTGCAGCTCGCCACGGCCGACCTGGCCGCGGCGGGAACGGCGAAGCTGCGCGTGAGCGTGCCGGCCGGCGCCTCGAATGAACTCACGTTCGCGGTGAGCGCGGGCGTGGCGAGCGTCGAGGTCCGCGGCCGGGCGGAGCTCTGGAGCAGCGACGTGTCGCAGTACGAGGCGATCGCCTACGACGCGGAGCGGCGCGTGCTGCCCAATCGGGCGGTGCAGTGGTCGAGCACCAACACCAACGTGCTCATGGTCGATCCGTACGGCCTGGTCTTCGCGCCCGGCTCGGGCAGCGCGAGCCTCACCGCGCGCGTCGGCACGGCGAGCGGCGTGGCGAGCATCCGGGTGCTGGCGCGGCCGGCGCACGACGTGCTCTACCAGTCCACGCGCGGCGGGCGGCCGACGCTGCTCGTCCAGCCGATGGACGCCGACGCGCCGCCCCGGCTGCTGCTTGCCGACGGGCGCGTGGCGGAGCATCCCGCCGCGTCGCCCGACGGGCAGTGGGTCGCGTTCACGTCACCGAGCGATGGCACGAACACCGACATCTACGTGGTGCGTCGTGACGGCAGCGGGCTTCGGCGCCTGACGAACGATGCGGCGGCGGACGAGCAGCCGGCGTGGTCGCCGGACGGCACCCGCATCGCGTTCCGCAGCCTGCGCAGCGGCGACGGCGACATCTACGTCATGAATGCCGACGGCAGCGACCAGCGGCAGGTCACGGGACTCCAGTACCAGTTCGGCGATCCGTCCCGCTTCGAGCCGGCGTGGACGGCCGATGGGCAGCGCATCCTGTTCGCCGAGGGGAGCACGACGGTGGCGCCCTTCCGCTCGTCGCTCATGAGCGTGCGCCCGGACGGCACCGACCTGCGCGTCTTCAGCGAGCTCGCCGGCTACAGCATCCAGTCGCCGGCCGCCTCGCCCGATGGTCGCTTCATCGCGGCGTCGCGTCACCGGGTGGGCTCCACGCTGCGCGAGGTGGTCCTGCTGACGCCCGATGGTCGCGATGCGGTGTTGATCCACTACCCCGGCCAGGGGGACCAGCCCTCGTGGTCGCCAGACGGGAAGTGGCTCGCCTACACCGACCTCGGCGGCGACGTGGCGCTCACGCAGCCCAACGAGCCGGTGTACCGGAAGATCACCGCGCGCGCGACCGGCGGGGGCGATCGGTCGGCGTGGTTGCCGCGCTGACCCGCAAACGAGAGCGCGGGCCCCGATCGGGGCCCGCGCTCCACTCCGTCGTACGTCCTGCCTTGCGTCACCCGAGCCAGGTCCACAATCCGAGCACGCCGATCACCAGGCCCGCCACCGCGATCGCGTAGCCCGCGTCGTCGCCCACGATCAGGCCGCCGATCATCGCGGCGCCGCCGACGATGGTGGCGATCTTGCCGTTCTGCTTCGACCCGAACGGCCCCTTGGCCGCCGCGTTCATCTGCAGTTGCGCGGTGGACTGGTCCTCTGCGGTGAAGCCGGCGCGCTGGTTCTCGTACCGCGGGC
The DNA here is from genome assembly GCA_036276435.1 of Gemmatimonadales bacterium. Lineage (GTDB taxonomy): Bacteria > Gemmatimonadota > Gemmatimonadetes > Gemmatimonadales > GWC2-71-9 > JAGGAG01. The sequence goes on along the minus strand of DASUOW010000322.1, from coordinate 8,405 downwards.
CCGGTGCGGGGCTGGCGGCGACCGAGGCCGCTTGTGCGTGCAGCACTGGTGCAGCCACCGGCGACATCATGGCAAGGGCCGCACACGTCACGGCGAGTCGAACACGACGCAGCATATCGGATCTCCGAAGTAGGTATGTCGAAGTGATACACCGAAGCCGCAAAAGTGGAACTGCCGCGGGACGAGGTGTCAAGGAACAAGGCGGTTATACTACGCCCATCCCAATGAACTCTCGGCACCGTCGATGACCCGCGAACGCCTGCGTGCGCTGCTGCTGTCCGTGCTTCCACTCGCCCTCGTGGCGCTCGTGGGCTGGTGGGCCAACCGCGAGGTCGCGCGCGTCATGCGCGAGCGCGCGGCCGATCGCGTGCAGAACGTGCTGCGGGGCGCCGAGGCGGCCGTGACCGCCGTGACCGAGCAGCAGCAGAGCCTGGTGCGATGGGTGGCGAGCGAGCCGCGCGTGCGCGAGGCGCTGCTGTCGGTGGCCGCGCGGTCGGGCGAGCCCGCCGCCTCGCTCCGCCGGGCGCCCGAGCGCGCCCGCCTCGAGGCGATCCTCGCCCCGATCCTCGGCAGCCACGGCATCGAGAACTTCGCGTTCGTCGACACCACCGGCCGCATTCTCGCCTCCAACGACTCCAGCCTCATCGGCCAGCGTTCCACGCGCTACTCGGCCGACCGCGTGGCCCGGATGCGCGCGGGGGAGGCCGTGACGGTGCCGCCGTTCGGCGTGGACACGGGCGGCGCGACGCTGCGCCCGGCGATCCTCACCGCCATCGGGGTGCACGTCGACGACGCGGGCCGGGGACCGATGCTCGGATGGTTCGACATGCGGGCCGACCCCTCCGCCGACTACGACGCGCTGTTCGCCGCCGGCCGCCTCGGGACCACGGGCGAGGTCCTGCTGTTCGATTCGGCGGGCACGCTGCTCTCGGCAAGCCGCTTCGAGGACGACCTCCGGCGTGTCGGCCTGCTGCTCCGTGACGGCGACGAGGCATCGGCGCTCAACGTGCGCCTCGCCGATCCGGGCGGCGACATGCTCGCCGGCTTCCATCCCGGCGGCGCGCCGCGCGGCTGGCCCCTCACCGCCGCCGTCGCGAAGGCCGTCGCCGGCGACAGCGGCACCGACGTCGACGGCTACCGCAACTACCTCGGGCGCACGGTGGTGGGCGCGTGGCGCTGGTACCCGAAGCCGGGCATCGGCCTCGTGGCGGAGCAGGATCACGCCGAGGCGTACGCGCCGCTGATGCTCCTGCGCCGTGCGTTCGGCGCGCTGCTGGCGCTGCTCGCCATCGGCGCCGTGCTCATCACGACCGGGTTCCGGATGCTGCGGCACAGCGAGGCGCGCGCCCAGAGGGCGGAGCGCCTCGGGCAGTACACGCTGGAGCGGAAGATCGGCGAGGGCGCGATGGGGGCGGTGTACCGGGCCCGCCACGCGCTGCTGCGCCGGCCCACGGCGGTGAAGCTGCTGCGTCCCGACCGGTTCAGCCAGCGCGCGAAGGGACGCTTCGAGCGCGAGGTGCAGATCACCAGCCGGCTCACCCATCCGAACACCGTCGCCGTCTACGACTACGGCCGCACCGACGCCGGCACGCTCTACTACGCCATGGAGTTCCTGCGCGGCCTCACGCTCGATGCGGTGGTGAACCGCTTCGGGCCCATGCCGGAACGTCGCGTGGTGCACGTGCTCAAGCAGGTCGCCGGCAGCCTCGCCGAGGCGCACGACCAGGGGCTCGTGCACCGCGACGTGAAGCCGCAGAACGTCATGCTCTGCCACCGCGGGGGCGTGGCGGACCTGGTGAAGGTGATCGACTTCGGACTCGTGAAGGACAGCCCGGACGCCCGTGATCCCGACCTCACCTCGGAAGGCGCGGCGGTTGGCACGCCGCTCTACATGGCGCCGGAGGCGGCGTCGTCGTCGGGCGAGGTGGATGCGCGGTCGGACCTCTACTCCGTCGGCGTGGTGGCCTACTTCCTGGTCACGGGCGAGCAGCCGTTCTTCGGCCTGACGGCCCGCGAGGTGTTCAGGAAGCACCTCGAGGACCGGCCTGAGTCCCCCTCCGCGAAGCTGGGGCGCGAGGTGGCGCCGGAGCTCGAGTCGCTGATCCTGCGCTGCCTCGCCAAGTCGCCGGAGGCGCGCCCCGAGTCGGCGCGTGCGCTGCTCTGCATGCTCGAGGAGGTGGTGGAGCCGGCCCTCGGTGCGTGGAGCAACGAGGAGGCCGAGGCGTGGTGGCGCGCGCATGCGCCGGAGCTGATCGGTCCGGGTGCCGAATCGGACGCGGAAACGGAAGGACGACTCGCCGTCGACCTCGCGGGGCGTGGCGGTAGCTGACACATTGCGGGCATGAACGAGCTGCCGCACGACTTCCTGCGAGACCTCGCCGTGGTGCTGGGCGTGGCCGCGGTCACCACGGTCCTCAGCCAGCTGGTGCGCCTGCCGGTGGTGCTGGGCTACCTGCTGGCGGGCGTGATCGTCGGTCCCGAGACCGGCGTGCCGCTCTTCGCCGACCGCGAGCGCATCCGCGAGCTGTCCGAGCTCGGCGTCATCTTCCTGATGTTCTCCCTCGGGCTCGAGTTCAGCTTCCGGCACCTGAGCCGCGTGGCGCCGCGCGCGGGACTCGTGGCCATCGTGGAGATCGGGCTCACGTTCTTCCTCGGTGCCGAGGTGGCGGGACTCTTCGGCGGGGACGGCGTGACGCGGCTCCTGGGCGGTGCCATCGCGTGCATCTCGAGCACGATGATCGTGGCGCACACCTTCAAGCACGTGCCGGTCGACAAGCGGGTGCACGACCTCGTGATCGGCGTGCTGATCATGGAGGATGTCGCGGCCCTGATCCTGATCGCCGTGCTCACCGCGGTCGCCGCCGGCGGCGAGGCGCCGTCGCTGGCCCTCGGTGCGCGCACCGGCGGCCGGTTGCTGCTGTTCCTGGCCGGCACCGCGGCGGTGGGCGTGGTGGTGGTGCCGAGGCTCTTCCGGTACGTGGTGGCGCTGCGGGCGCGCGAGACGCTGCTGGTTGCGAGCGTCGGTCTCTGCTTCACCCTGGCGCTGCTGGCCCGCGCCGAGGGGTTCTCCGTGGCGCTGGGCGCCTTCCTGGCGGGCGCGCTGCTCGCGGAGGCCGGGGTGAGCAAGCGCGTCGAGCCGCTGGTGGAGCCGCTGCGCGACATGTTCGGCGGCATCTTCTTCGTGGCGGCCGGCATGCTGCTCGAACCGCGGGCCGCGCTGGCGGCGTGGCCCGTGATCGTCGCGCTGACCGCGGTGGTGCTCGTGGGGAAGTCGGTCGGCGTCTCGGCGGGCGCCTTCCTGACCGGGCAGCCGGTGCGCGTGGCCGTGCAGTCGGGGATGAGCCTCACGCAGATCGGCGAGTTCAGCTTCGTGATGGCCGCCGCGGCGCCGGCGACCCTCATCGGCGGCACCTCGCTCTTCAACGTGGCGGTCGCGGTGGCGGTGCTCACCTCGGCGATCAGCCCGATGCTCATCCGCGCCTCGGAACGCGTGGCGCTCGCCGTGGACGCTCGGCTCCCGCGCCCCATGCAGACGTTCGTGTCGCTGTACGCGTCGTGGCTCGAGCTGCTCCGCACGCCGCAGGCCGGCGCCCAGCGCAGCCCGTACCGGCGCGCCGTGGCAGCACTCGTGCTCGATGGCGCGCTCATCGCCGCGATCGTGGCGGGCGCGAGCTACAACATGGGACGCATCGCGGCGTGGGTGACGGCCATGACGGGCCTCGACGGCCGGTCGGCGCAGTTCCTCGTGCTGGCGGGTGCACTCGCCGTCGCACTGCCGTTCGGCATCGGCATCGCGCGGGTGGCCCGGCGGCTCGGCGGCCGGCTCGCCGAGCGTGCGCTGCCGCTGCCGCCGGGCCGGGCCGTGGACCAGGGCCGCTCGCCGCGCCGCACGCTGGCCGGCGCCATCCAGCTCGGCATCGTCGCGGTCGTGGGGCTCGTGCTGCTGGCCATCTCGCAGCCGCTGCTGCCCGGGATCGGGCTGCCGCTGCTGTTCCTGCTCGGGCTCACGTTCCTGACGGTGGCGTTCTGGCGCTCCGCCACCGACCTGCAGGGCCACGTCACCGCCGGCGCCGAGGTCGCGCTGCACGTGCTGGAGCGGCCCACGGCACGCGCGCACTCGACGGAAGAGGCCCTGGCGCAGGTGGAGCGGCTGCTGCCGGGCATCGGCTCGCTGGCGCCGGCCACCATCGCGCCGGGCAGCGCGGCGGCGGGCCGCACGCTGGCCGAGCTCAACCTGCGCGGGCTGACGGGGGCGACGGTGGTGGCGGTGTCCCGCGAGGGGGAGCCGAAGGTGTACCCCGACGGACACGAGCGGCTCGAGGCGGGGGACGTGCTGGCGCTCGCGGGGTCGCACGAGGCGGTGGAGGCGGCGGTGGAGTTGCTGGGGAGGGGAGGGAGGGGCGCGTAGGCGAGGTGGGCGATGGAGGCGGTGCGCGGCGGCCAACATGGGTCTCGCGGCTGAAGCCGCGGCTCGGCTTAAGGCTGTCGCTGAAGCGACGTGAAGCGGGCAGAGAAGCCCCTGCTCATCGCGAGGCCCCGCAGGGGCCGAAGCAATCCGGGTGCAGAGAGCGGGGCTCCGTGCGCGCGCACCGGGTCCCGCTCTTTGCACCCGGATTGCTTCGTCGCTCGCTGCGCTCGCTCCTCGCAATGAGCAGGGGCCACCGCGCGGGACGCCGCTCCCCCACCCCGTCGCTTCAGCGACAGTGTTCGGCCGAGCCGCTGCTTCAGCCGCGAGAACCTGAGCGTGGCCAACCCGCCACATCACCACCCACCGCGCGCCACCTTCTCACTCATCCAACGGCCCCATCCGCACCGTCGCCTCCGTCCTGATCGATCGCACCAGCAGCACGCCGGCCCCCATCACCAGCACCGCGCCTGCCGCCTGGCTCCAGCCCGGACGCTCGCCGAAGATCGGGATGGCGAGCAGGTGGGTGAGGACGATGCCCAGGAAGGTGAGCGTCGAGACCCGGGCGGCCCGGTCGAGGGCGTACGCGCGCGTCATGGCCAGTTGCGCGAGTCCGCCGGTCAGGCCCGTCGCGAGGCACCACGCCACGTCGTGCAGGGTGGGGAGGTGCCGGTTGGGCAGGCTGATGGCGGTCATGGTGGCGAGCGCCACGCAGGAGAAGTGGAACACCACCGCCTCGTGCGTCTCGCCGCCGCCCAGCCGGCGCAGCGAGATCAGCGCGATGGCGTACAGGAACGCGCCCAGCGTGGCGATCATCGCCACGCCGAGCGCGCTCTGGAACGAGGGCTCGAGCACCAGCGCCACGCCGACGAACGCGACGATGACGGCGAGGGGCACCGCCCGCCCGCTCCGCTCGCCGATCATCATGGGCGCGAGCAGCGCCACGAAGATCGGCGCCGTGGCGCCGAGGGTGGCGGCATCGCCGAGGTTGATGCGGCGCGAGGTGATCGCGTAGAAGGTGCAGATCGCCGACGCCGTGCCGAAGATCGCCCGCGTCCACGACGTCTTCCAGTCGGTGATGGCGAGCGACGCGCCCCGGCTCCGCGCGATGCCCCAGGCCAGCAGCGCGCCGACGAGGAACCGGGCCGCCGCCACCTCCGACCACGAGGCGCCCTCGCCCGCGATCCGCGCGCTCACGTTCATGACGGCGAAGCAGCACTGGGCGATGAGCATCCAGCCGAGCCCCGCGAAGGCGTGGGTCGCGGGGGCGCGGGCGGCGGTGGCGTCGGTGGCGGTCATGGCGGCACCGAAGTTAATTGGTGCGCCATGAACCCCGACGAGTTCCGCCGCGCCGGCCACGAGGTCGTCGACTGGATCGCGGACTACCTCCGCGACATCGAGCGCCATCCGGTCGTGCCGGACGTCCGGCCGGGCGACATCCGCCGCCGGCTGCCCGCGTCGCCGCCGGCGTCGTCCGAGCCCATCGACCGGCTCTTCGCCGACTTCCGCGAGCTGATCGTGCCGGGGATGACCCACTGGGGCCATCCGGGCTTCTTCGCCTACTTCCCGGCCACCACGAGCCCGCCGTCGATCCTCGCCGAGATGCTCACGGCGGGGCTGGGCGCGCAGTGCATGTCGTGGCAGACGTCGCCGGCCGCCACCGAGCTCGAGCAGGTCACGATGGACTGGCTGCGGCAGATGATCGGGCTGCCGGCCGCGTTCACCGGCGTGATCCAGGATACGGCGTCGACGGCGACGCTGGTCGCACTTCTCACCGCGCGCGAGCGGGCCACGCGCTACGCCGCGAACGTGCAGGGCCTCGCCGCTGCCGGGCCGCGACTCGCCGTGTATGCCTCCCGCGAGCGGCATTCGTCGATCGACAAGGCGGTCAAGATCGCGGGGTACGGCCTCGAGCAGCTGCGACTGATCGACGTCGACGACACGTACGCGATGCGTCCTGAGGCGCTCCGTCGCGCCGTCGAGCAGGACGTGCGCGACGGGCTCGTGCCCGCGTGCATCGTGGCCACCGTCGGGACCACCGGTTCCACCGGCATCGACCCGTTGCCGGCCATCGCCGACATCGCCGAGGCGCACGGCGCGTGGCTGCACGTCGACGCGGCCTACGCCGGCTCGGCGGCGCTGCTGCCCGAGAAGCGCGCGCTCTTCGACGGGATGGAGGGCGCCGACAGCGTGCTCTTCAATCCCCACAAGTGGATGCTGGTCAACTTCGACTGCACCGCGTACTTCGTGCGCGACGTTGACGCCCTGCTCCGCACCTTCTCGGCAAGCCCGGAATACCTCCGCACCACCCACGACGCCGACGTCGTGAACTACCGCGACTGGGGCATCCAGCTGGGACGGCGGTTCCGCGCGCTCAAGCTCTGGTGGGTGATCCGCAGCTACGGCGTGGAGGGCCTGCAGGCGGTGATCCGCTCGCACTGCGACTGGGCGACGGAGTTCGCGGGGTGGCTCGGGGCGGATGCGCGGTTCGAGCTGGTGGCGCCGGTGCCGTTCGCGCTGGTCTGCTTCCGGTTGCGCAGCCGGCCGGGGGAAGGCGACGCCGAGGCGGATGCGCGGACGAAGTCCCTGCTCGAGCGGGCCAATGCGACGGGGCACGTGTTCTTCACGCACACGGTGCTGGCGGGGCGGTACACCATCCGGATGAGCATCGGGGCGCGGGCCACCGAGCGGCGGCATGTGGTGGGGGCGTGGGAGATGCTGCGGGAGCTGGCCGGGTAGGGGTGGGCCGTAGGTCGAGTGGAGTGCAGCAGGAGAGCCGTCCCCCTGCTCATTGCGAGGAGCGAGCGCAAGCGAGCGACGAAGCAATCCGGGTGCAAAGAGCGGGGCTCTGTGCGCGCGCACCGGACTCCGCTCCATGCACCCGGATTGCTTCGTCGCTGCGCTCCTCGCAATGAGCAGGGGGCGCCGCTCGCGCGTCTCGCGTCTCTCGCCCTTCTCCCTACACCAGCGCCTCCTCCAGCACCTGCCGCAGGTACCGCCCCGTATGTGACGCCTCCACCGCCGCCACCTGCTCCGGCGTCCCCTGCGCCACGATGCGCCCGCCGCCGCTGCCGGCATCCGGCCCCAGGTCGATCACCCAGTCCGCCCGCTTGATCACGTCGAGGTGGTGCTCGATGACGAGCACCGTGTGCCCCGCGTCCACCAGCCGGTCGAGCACGCCCATCAGCACCCGCACGTCGTCGAGATGGAGCCCGGTGGTGGGCTCGTCGAGGATGTACAGCTTGCGGCCCGCCTTCCGGTTCGCCGACGACAGCTCGCGCGCGATCTTGAGCCGCTGCGCCTCGCCGCCGGAGAGCGTGGTGGCCGGCTGGCCGAGTCGCAGGTAGCCCAGCCCCACCTGCTGCAGGTGCCACAGCGCGGTGCCGAGCTTCGGCTGGTGGCGGAAGCGGGTCATCGCCTCTTCCACGGTCCACTGCAGCACGTCGGCGATGGACTGGCCGTGGATCTTCACCTCCAGCACCTCGCGCTTGAAGCGGGAGCCGCCGCACACCTCGCACGGCACGAAGACGTCGGCGAGGAACACCATCTCCACCTGCACGTGCCCCGCGCCCTCGCACGCCTCGCAGCGGCCGCCGGCGAGGTTGAACGAGAACGTCGCGGCCGTGTACTTCCGCTGCCGCGCGAGCGGCTGCGACGCGAACAGCTCGCGGATCTCGTCGAACGCCTTGATGTAGGTGACGGGATTGGAGCGCGGCGTGCGCCCGATCGGCGACTGGTCCACGAGCAGCACGTCCTGGATCCACTCGGCGCCGAGCAGGGTGGCCTCGCCCACCGCCTCGCCCAGGTGCGACTTGGCCGAGTGCTCGCCGTGCAGCGTCGCCTCGAGCTGGCGGTACAGCACGTCGTGCACGAGCGTGCTCTTGCCCGAGCCGGACACGCCGGTGACGACGGTGAGCGCGCCGATGGGGATGCGGATGTCGACGCCCGTCAGGTTGTGCTCGCGCGCCCCGGTGAGGGTCACCCAGCGCGGGCCGAGGTG
>DASUOW010000321.1:0-3928 GCA_036276435.1 Gemmatimonadales bacterium | reverse complement strand
GACTCGCGCGCCTCGGCGGCCCGCTCCATGTCGGCTTCGGCGGTGAGGTAGAACGTCGGCACCGGGCCGATGGACTGCGCGAGCCGCTTGGCGATCGTCTTCCGCATCTGCGACAGCGGCACGTCGGCGAAGCTCTCGCCGGACGGGACGAGCGAGGGACGCGGCGGTGCGGCGGCGGGTCGGGCAGCGGCCGGTGCGGCGGGTGCCGGGCGCACCGGCGCCTTCGCGCCGGCCTTCGCCCCCTCGACGTCTCGCAGCACGATGCGACCTTCCGGTCCCGTGCCGGTCATCGTGCCGAGGTCGAGCCCCCGCTCCGCCGCCAGCTTCCGCGCGAGCGGCGAGGCCTTCACGCGGCCGCCGTCGGGCGTCGCAGCCGGCGCGGACACGACGCCCGAGGCGGGCATCACCATTTCGCCGTGGCCTTCGGTGGCGGCCTCCGCAGGCGGGGCGGGTGGCATGGAGGTGGGACGGTCTTCCGTCGGCACGGGCTGCGTGCCCTGGGTGTCCTTCGGCGTCGCGGGGGCCGCCGGCGCTTTCACGGCAGGCGCGGCGGAAGCCGGGGCAGCGGACGCACCACCGTTCACGGCTTCGCCCGGCTGCCCGATGTAGGCGACGGCGTTGCCGACCGGCACCGTGGTGCCCGCCGCCACCGCGTGCTGCAGCAGCGAGCCCGCGGCGCGCGCCACGAGCTCCATGACGGCCTTGTCGGTCTCCACCTCGGCGAGCACGTCGCCGACGGCGACGACATCCCCGGGCTGCTTCTTCCATTCGACGAGGCGTCCCTCCTCCATGGTCGGGGAGAGCGCCTCCATCACGACGGTCGTGGCCATAGCCCTGCGACTACTCCAGGTAGAGCACCTTCCGCACCGCCGACACCACCTTCGGCGGGTCGGCCTTCGCGGCCTTCTCGAGGTGCTTGTTGTACGGCATCGGGACGTCCGCGCCGGTGACGCGGAGCACGGGCGCGTCGAGCTCGTCGAAGATGTCGCGCTGGATGATGTCCACCACCTGTGCGCCGACCCCCGCGAACGACCAGCCTTCCTCCACCACCACGGCGCGGTGCGTCTTGGCCACCGAGGTCACCAGCGTCTCCACGTCGAGCGGGCGGATGGTGCGCAGGTCCACCACCTCAGCCTGGATGCCGTCGGCAGCGAGCAGTTCCGCCGCCTTGAGCGCCACCGACACCGACTTGGAGTGGCAGATGAGCGTGACGTCGCCACCCTCGCGCTTGATGTCGGCCTTGCCCAGGGGGACGATGTGCTCGCCCTCGGGGACCTCGCCCTTCACGTTGTAGAGCATCTCGCCCTCGATGAACACCACGGGGTCCTCGTCCCGGATGGCGCTCTTGAGGAGGCCCTTCGCGTCGGCGGGCGTCGCGGGCATCACCACCTTGAGGCCGGGGATGTGCGCGTACCACGACTCGAACGCCTGCGAGTGCTGCGCGGCGAGCTGCAGCGCCGCGCCGCCGGGGCCGCGGAACACGATCGGGCAGCGCACCTGGCCACCCGACATGTAGCGCGCCTTGGCGGCGGTGTTCACGATCTGGTCGATGGCGAGCAGCGCGAAGTTCCATGTCATGAACTCGACGATCGGCCGGAGCCCCGTCATCGCCGCCCCCACCCCCACGCCCGCGAATCCGAGCTCGGTGATGGGCGTGTCCACCACGCGCATGGGCCCGAACTCGTCGAGCAGGCCGCGGCTCACCTTGTAGGCGCCCTGGTACACGCCCACTTCCTCGCCCATGAGGAAGACGGTGCCGTCGCGGCGCATCTCCTCGCGCAGCGCCTGGTTGAGGGCGTCGCGGTAGGTCACGAGCGCCATGTCAGCGATCCTCCGCGGGCGCGTACACGTCCGTGAAGAGCATCCCCGGCTCGGGGTCCGGCGACTTGTCGGCGAACTGGTACGCGTCCTCCACCTCCGAGATCACGTCGGCGTCGAGCGCCTTGATGCCGTCCTCGTCGATGAGCCCCTCGGCCTTGAGGCGCTCGCCCCAGACGAGGAGCGGGTCGCGCTTGCGGTGCTCCTCGACCTCCTCGCGGGTCCGGTAGTGCCCGTGGATCGGGTCGGACATCGAGTGGCCCATGAAGCGGTAGGTGCGGATCTCGAGCAGGGTGGGGTGCTTCTCCGTGCGCGCGCGGGTCACGGCGCGCTCCATCGCCTGGTACACGGTGAGCACGTCCTGGCCGTCCACCACCTCGTTCGCCATGTCGTAGCTGCACGCGCGCTCCGAGATGTCGTAGATGGCGCTGGCCCGCTCGAGTGCCGTGCCCATGCCGTAGCGGTTGTTCTCGCAGATGTAGATGGCCGGCAGCTTCCACAGCGCCGCCATGTTCAGCGCCTCGTGGAACGCGCCGTTGTTCACCGCCGCCTCGCCGAAGTAGCACACCGCCACCTCGTTGGTGTCGCGGTACTTGGCCGAGAACGCCATGCCGGTGGTCAGCGGGATGTGCCCGCCCACGATGCCGTGGCCGCCCAGGAAGCCGAGCGAGGTGTCGAACAGGTGCATCGAGCCGCCCTTGCCGGCCGAGCAGCCGTCGGCCTTGCCGAACAGCTCCGCCATCACGGCGCGCGACGACATGCCGCGCGCCAGCGCGTGGCCATGCTCGCGGTACGACGCGGTGATGTAGTCCCCCGGCCCGAGTGCAGCGATGGAGCCCACCGCCACCGCTTCCTGCCCGATGTACAGGTGGCAGAACCCGCCGATCTTGCCCAGGCTGTACGCCTCGCCCGCCTTCTCCTCGAAGCGGCGGATGAGGAGCATCTGCCGCAGCCAGTCCCGCCAGCGCTCGGCGGTGGCCTCATCGACGGACTTCTTCTTCTGCTTCTCGGCCTTGGTGCTCGTCATGCGATCAATCCGCCTTCGTGCCGGCAGCGCGCGCCTGTTCCCAAGCATGGTACGACGAGCGCGTGAGCGGACTCGCCTGCACATGCGTGAACCCGAGCCGCATGCCGACGTCGTGCAGTTCGGCGAACTCCTCGGGCGTGTAGTAGCGCGCCACCGGGAGGTGGCCGTTGGTGGGCCGCAGGTACTGGCCCAGGGTCAGGATGTTCACGTCGCTGCGGCGCAGGTCGCGCATGCAGCCCACCACCTCGTCCCACTCCTCGCCCATGCCGAGGATGATGCCCGACTTGGTCAGGCCGTCGGGCACCATGCGACGCGCGTTGGCGAGCAGCGCGAGCGCACGCTCGTAGCGCCCGCCCGGCCGCGCCAGGCGATACAGCCGCTCGGCGGTCTCGAGGTTGTGGTTGAGGATGTCGGGCCGCGCGTCCATGACGATCTGCAGCGCACGCTCGGAGCCCTTGAAGTCGGGGATGAGCACCTCGACCGTGGTCTCCGGCAGCCGCTTCCGGATCTCGGTGATGCAGCCGGCGAACGACTCGGCGCCGCCGTTGGGCAGGTCGTCCCGGTCCACCGAGGTGATCACCACGTGCTGCAGGCCCATCCGCGCCACCGCCTCGGCGAGCCGCACGGGCTCCACCGGGTCGAACGGCGCCGGCGTGCCGTGGGCCACCGCGCAGTAGGTGCAGTTCCGCGTGCACACGTCGCCCAGGATCATGAACGTGGCGGCCTTGTGCTCCCAGCACTCGCCGATGTTGGGGCAGCGGGCTTCCTCGCAGACCGTGTGCAGGCCCAGCTCGCGCATCATCGTGCGGATCTGCGCGTAGTTCTGGCCGCCGGGCGCGCGGACCTTGAGCCACGACGGCTTGCGGACGGACGTGTCGGGGCGGGGGGCGGGCGGCTGGTCGGCTATCACGGGCAGGGTAAGACCCACGGACTGCTCTCCTCGGCGTACGTGTTGTGGGGGCAGAAGTTAACCCCCTTAGGGGGAGGAGGCCACTCGACTATGTTTCCCACCGAACCCCTACCAGGAACAGGTGCATGCACGAGGCTCGGATGTCGCTGACCGTGGCAGGAACGCTCCTGCTG
>DASUOW010000320.1:0-2297 GCA_036276435.1 Gemmatimonadales bacterium | reverse complement strand
TGAAGCTGATGATGATCCGCACGGTGCCCGACGGCGACGAGCGAGACAAGGACGTCGCGAACGCGATTCGCTACGCCGTGGACAACGGCGCGCAGGTCATCAACATGAGCTTCGGCAAGGGCTTCTCGCCGGAGAAGGCCGTGGTGGACGAGGCGGTGAAGTACGCCGAGTCGCGCGGCGTGCTGCTGGTGCACGCGGCGGGCAACGACGGCGAGGACCTCGCCACGGCGCCGAACTTCCCGCACGCGACCTACCTCGACGGCGGCCGTGCGGCCAACTGGATCGAGGTCGGCGCGTCATCGTGGCAGGGGGGCGGCGAGCTGGCGGCGGAGTTCTCGAACTACGGCCGCGCGCAGGTGGACCTCTTCGCGCCGGGCGTGGACATCCTCTCCACCGTCCCGGGCGGCGGCTACGAGCGGAACAGCGGGACGAGCATGGCCGCACCGGTGGTGAGCGGCGTGGCCGCGTTGCTCATGAGCTACTTCCCGCAGCTCACGGCCAAGGACGTGAAGCGCATCCTGATCGAGACCGCGGCGCGCTATCCGGACGCGCTGGTGCGGCGCCCGGGCGACAAGGAGGAGCTGGTGCGCTTCGGCGAGTTGTCGACGACGGGTGGCGTGGTGGACGCCTATGCCGCGGTGCGCGCGGCGCAGGCGATGGGGCAGAACACGCCCTAGCGTCCGCGGTGCACCGGGCTCACGGGTCCGGTGCGGGCGCCTGGCTGAGCGGATTGAGGCCGGCGCCCATGACCATGCCGGAGGCATCGAACACCCAGCGGAAGACGAACGGCTCGGCCACGAACAGGTCGAACGTCGCCGCCCGCCAGTACTGCCGGTTGCCGTTGCGGCGCGTCAGCTTCTCCTCGACCAGCGCCGTCTCCGACCCGAGCGCCATCGCGAGCTTGGCGCTCATCTGCAGGATGCCGTCCCGGCCACCCACCTTGGTGCGCGACGCTTCCGTCAACAGCGCGTGGATCGAGTCCGCCTCGCCGGCGAGCAGCCACGCCGTGAGCTGGCGTCCTCGCTCGATCAGCATCGCATCGCTTGGCGCGGGCTCGTAGGTCGCGGCGGTCGCCGTCGTGGTCTGGGCGGCGATGGGCGTGGCGAGCAGGAGCGCGGCGAGCGCACCCAGGAGCGGTCGCATGACGTGTCCTCGAGAGAGTGGGCGCCTCACTGCGGCACCGAGAGCTGGGCCACTTCGCGCTCCGGCTCGGCGAGCATGAGGCGCGCCTTGGAGCGCTGGATGACGAAGGCGATGCGGTCGTCCTCCGCGATGGGACGGCCGCCGTCGCGCGGGAGGCGGCGCGGATCGGTGGCGCGTCCGTTCACGCGGAGCTCGAAGTGCAGGTGCGGTCCCGTCGCGAGGCCCGTCCGGCCCACCGCGCCGATGACGTCGCCCTGCGAGACGGTGCTGCCCGCCTTCACCCCCGCGGCGATGCGCGAGAGGTGACCGTAGCGCGTCACCACGCCGTCGGGATGGCGGAGCTCGACCATCTGGCCGTAGCCACCCGACCACCCCGCCCGCACCACGCTGCCTTCCGCCACCGCGCGCACCGGCGTGCCGGTGTTCGCGGCGTAGTCGATGCCCTCGTGCGCCCGCCAACGCCGCAGCACCGGATGGAAGCGCGCGTGCGTGAAGCCCGAGGTGACGCGCTCGACGTCCATCGGCGAGCTGAGGAAGTTGCGCTCGAGCGAGCGACCCTGTTCGTCGAAGTAGAGAATGCGGCCGTCGGGCGCGTCGAAGGCGAAGGCGGTGACCTGCTCGCGGCCGAGGACGAGCTCGACGCCGTCGAGCCGTCCGTAGCGCACCTCGCCGTGGTCGTCGATGAAGCGCTCGAAGAGGATGGCGTACTGGTCGCCCGCGTCGAGGTCGCGGGTGAAGTCCACCTGCCAGCGCAGCTGGGCGGCCAGGTCGAGCGCCATGACGAGGCGTTCGTGCGGGCTCAGGAGCGAGTCGGGGAGCGCCTCGCGCAGGGCGTCGGGGAGCGAGCCGCTGAAGGTGCCGCTGATCGCGATGCGCTGCGTGCGCCAGCGGCCCTCGCGGCGGGCGCCGAGGGGATAGACCACGGTGCGCGCCGGGGTGGCCGCGCGAGTGGCGACCGTGCTGGGGCGCGCCGTGTCGGCAGGCGCGACGGCGGTGGCGAGGGCGAGCAGGACTTCGAGCATGGCAACGCGAGGGGCAGGGTGGGTGCCACTGGCTGACGAAGGGTTGCAGCGGGGGGCGTCGAGTTGGGTGACGGTGTCGAGGGGTTGGTCGGTTGGTAAGTGGTTGTGGGTGCGGTGGTTGGTGATGGTGGG
>DASUOW010000319.1:0-8086 GCA_036276435.1 Gemmatimonadales bacterium | reverse complement strand
GGATGCTGCCCCTGACCGCGGTGCTGGCGTCGCTGCTCGCGGTGGCGCTGGCGCTGCCGTCCGGCATCTCCGCGGCAGTGCGCCGTCGGCTGCTGCTCGGCGTCGGCGCGACGGCAGGCCCGCTCGCGCTGCTGCACCTCGTGGGGCGGGAAGTCGGATCGGACCACCGCGCCGCGCGCCTCCTGTTCCCGGCGGCGCTGCGCGCCGTGGACGAGCGCGGCTGGATGGCGTCGGCGTCGTCGATGGGCATCCTGGCGCTCGCCCTCTGTCTCGTGGCGCTGTCACGCCGTCGCGTGCTATGGGCGCAGGGCTGCGCGCTCGTCGCGATCACCATCGGGCTGGTGGGCATTGCCGCGTACTTCGTCGGGTCGCCGTACACGACGTTCCTGCCGCCGTATCGCATGATGGCGCTGCCCGCGGCGCTCTCCGTCTGCCTGCTCGGGCTCTCGGCGCTGACGCTCTACCCGAGCGAGGGCGTGCTCCCCCTGCTGACCGGGGCGGACGCGGGTGCCTACCTCGCGCGGCAACTGCTCCCGTACGCGGTGCTGGTGCCCTTCTGGCTCCGCGGGCTCGAGCTGGTGGCGGAGTCCCTCGGCGTGCCGCCCCACGTGGCCCGGGTCGTGACGCTGCTCGGCTACGTCGCGGGCGGCGTCGCCATCGCGCTGCGCATGGCGTACCTCTTCCGTCACGCGGACCGCCAGCGGCGCCGCATCGAACGCGAGCTGCGCCACGCCGAGCGGGAACTGCGGGACCAGGAGGAGCGCACCCGCATCGCGCTCCAGCTCACCGGCATCGGCACCTTCGAGTACGATCTCGCGAGCGGCCGGCAGATCCTCTCCGGCCACGCGCGCACCCTCTGGGGTTTCGGCCCCGACGATGACGTGTCGCCGCAGGCCGTCCATGGCGCCATTCACCCCGACGACCGCGGCCTGGCGAGCCTGACGTCGGCCGCGCTCGCGCCGGGGGGAACGGGCAGCTTCTCGTTCGAGCACCGGGTCATGCTGCCCGACGGCCGCACGCGCTGGATGGAGACGCGGGGGCATGCGCTCTTCCAGCACGATGGGAGCGAGCCCAGGCCGGTGCGCGTCGTCGGCACGATGCGTGACGTCACGGAGCAGCGACTGCTCGATGCTCGGGCACACGAGGCCGAGGAACGTGCCCGCCTGGCGCTCGACGCTGCGGCACTCGGGGCCTACGACTTCGATCCACGCAGCGGCAAGGTCTCGTGGGACGCCCGCGTCGGCGAGTTCCTGGGCCTCGAGCCGTGCGAGGCACAGGGATGGGCCTACGTGCGGGCGGCGCTGCATCCGGAGGACGGCGCGCGGCTCGAGGCGGCGCTGGCCCGCGTGAGCATGCCCGGCAGCGATGACGGCATCGCGCTGGACTGCCGCGTCGTCGAAGGCGGCTCGGGTGCAGCGCGCATCGTCCACGCCACGGGGCGGGCGTTCGGCGAGGCAGGCGGGGCGGTGCGGGTCGTCGGTACGCTGCAGGATGTCACGGAGGTGCGCGAGGCGGAGGCGAAGTTCCGCGGCTTCGCCGACAGCGTGCCGGCGCTGTGCTGGATCATGGATGCCGCGGGGAGGGTGAGCTACGTGAACGAGCCATGGCGCGCGTACATGGGCCTCGACACGCCGGAGCTCGTGAATCGCTGGCCCGAGCTGCTGCATCCCGACGACCGTCCCGAGTCGAGCCGCCGCTGGGCGCATTCCCTCGCCACGGGCGACGAGCTCGAGGTCGAGAACCGCTTCCTGGGCGCGGACGGCGAGTACCGCTGGTTCCTCAGCCGCGCGCGGGC
The DNA here is from genome assembly GCA_036276435.1 of Gemmatimonadales bacterium. Lineage (GTDB taxonomy): Bacteria > Gemmatimonadota > Gemmatimonadetes > Gemmatimonadales > GWC2-71-9 > JAGGAG01. The sequence goes on along the minus strand of DASUOW010000319.1, from coordinate 6,291 downwards.
CCAGCGCGACGCCGCTGGCCGCGTGGTGCGCTGGTTCGGCGCGAGCGTCGACGTGCACGGCGCGCGGCAGTACGCCCAGGCGCTCGCGCGGAGCGAGCAGGCCTTCCGGATCTTCATCGACAGCATCCCGTCGCCCGCCTGGACCATGCGCGCGGACGGCGTCACCGACTACGTGAACCGGCCGTGGCGCGAATACCTGGGGGTAGACGAGGACCGCGCGTCGTGGCAGGACTGGGTCCGGTTCCTCCACCCCGACGACGTCGAGCGCACGCTGGCTCGGTGGCAGCAGGCGCTCGACACCGGCGGCGAGTACGAGACGGAGTACCGCCTCCGCGCCGCCGACGGCTCCCACCGCTGGTTCCTCGCGCGGGTGCGCGCGCAGCGCGACGACACAGGTGCGGTGGTGCGCTTCTTCGGCACGGCCACCGACATCGACGCGGTGAAGGAGCTCGAGGTGGCGCTGCGCGAGAGCGAGGCCACGTTCCGGCTCTTCGCGGATGCGATCCCGTCGCTGGGGTGGACGGCGGCGGCCGACGGCGGCATCACGTTCGTGAACGCGCAGTGGACCGCCTACACCGGGCTGAGCATGGAGGTGTCGCTGGCCGATCCCTCGGTCGCCCTGCATCCGGATGACCGCGCCGAGGCGATCCGGACCTGGGCCGCGGCCGTGGATCAGGGCCACCCGCACGAGTTTGCCTACCGGCTGCGCCGGCACGACGGGATCTACCGCTGGTTCCTCGCGCGCACCTGGCCTCAGCGTGACGCGCGGGGCACGATCCTCCGCTGGTTCGGCACGGGCACCGACATCGACGACGCGAAGCGCGCCGAGAAGGTCATGCGCGACACCGAGGCGGCGCTGCGCGAGGCCGACCGGCGGAAGGACGAGTTCCTTGCGACACTCGCGCACGAGCTGCGCAACCCGCTCGCGCCCATCCGCCAGGCGTCCCGGCTCGCGAGCATGCCCGAGGCGACGCCCGCGCAGGTGCAGTGGAGCCACGGCGTGATCGACCGGCAGGTCGCCGGCATGGCGCGGCTGCTCGACGACCTGCTCGACGTCTCGCGCATCACGCGCGGCCGGCTCGAGTTGCGCAAGGAGTGGGTGACGGTCGCGGCTCTCGTCGAGTCCGCCGTGGAGACGGCCCGGCCGCTGCTCGACGCCCGCCAGCACCGGCTCGTCGTCGACCTGCCGTCGCGCCCGACGCGCGTGGAGGTCGATCCGCTGCGCATGTCCCAGGTCGTCGCCAACCTGCTCACCAACGCCGCCAAGTACACGCCTCCGGGTGGCGAGGTGCGCCTGACGGCACGGCCGGACGACGGCCACTTCATCGTGCAGGTGCGGGACACGGGCGTCGGCATCGCGGCGGAGATGCTGCCGCGCGTCTTCGAGATGTTCGCGCAGGCGACGCCCGCGCTCGAGCGCACCGAGAGCGGGCTCGGCATCGGGCTCGCGCTGGTCCGGGGCATCGTGGACCTGCATGGCGGCACGGTCGAGGCGGCCAGCGACGGCCCGGGGCAGGGGAGCACGTTCACCGTTCGGGTCCCGAACAGCGTCGCCCCGGTCCCGCTGCCCGCGCCGGATGTCCCTGCCGCGTGGACACGGGGCCCGCGCGCACGGCGGCGCGTGCTGGTGGCCGACGACAACGTCGACGGCGCGGAGAGCCTCGCCGAACTGCTGCGCGTGTGGGGACACGAGGTGCTCGTGGCGCACGACGGCGCGGCGGCGCTGGCGCTGGCCGACGCCACCGAGCCCGACGTGCTGCTCCTGGACATCGGGATGCCTGGGATCAACGGCTACGAGCTGGCCGCGGCGGTACGGGCGCGGCCCTGGGGCGGTCGGGCCGTGCTCGTCGCGCTGACGGGATGGGGACACGAGGAGGACCGGCGCCGGTCGCTGGCGGCGGGTTTCGAGGTGCACTTCACCAAGCCCGTCGATCCCTCCGCGCTGCGCTCGGTCCTCAGGCGTCGTGTGGCGTCGTGACCCGTTCCCACCTATTCTCCATCCATCTCTCGACATCGTTCGACAGCCCCGTCCCCGGCGGTCCGGCCGCCTTCCGGAGGTGCGATGGTCCGCTCCATGTTGCGCAGGGCGTGCGCGCTGTTGGCGCTCGTCGGCCTCGCTGCGTGCGGCGACGACGGTCCCGACTGCGTGCCGCTCGTCTTCGAGCCCACGATCGTCCGGTTCGAGATCTACGCGCCGGGTGCCACGGTGCCCTTCGCGAACGCGCGGCTGCGCCAGGAGTACATCGAGTACGACCGCGTCGGCTGCCCCGCGCCGCAGTCCCTCACGTACCTCCGCTTCGAGCCCCTCGGCTCCTTCTTCCTGCGCTTCGGCTACCGGCTCGACTACGAGTCGGACGTGACGGGGTGGTTCTACGTCGGCGAGGCGGGCTTCAACGGCAGTCTCGCACCCACCAACGACGTGCTCGTCTCGCGCGATCCGGACCCGATCGAGTTCGGCACCATCGCGCTCTCGTTCACCTACTTCCAGCCGCTCTGAGCCGTGCAGCGCCCCTTCTTCTACCGCGAGACCGACGGCATCCGCATCACGGTGCGGCCCCGGTACCTGCCGGAGCAGTCGCGGCCGTCGCAACGGCACTTCGTGTTCGCCTACTTCGTGCGCATCGAGAACGTGAGCCAGGAGACGGCGCAGCTCGTCAGCCGGCGCTGGCTCATTCACGACTCGGCCGGCCGGGACACCGAGGTGGAGGGCGAGGGGGTCGTCGGCGAGCAGCCCGTGCTCGCCCCGGGTCGCGTGCACGAGTACCAGAGCTTCTGCGTGCTGCAGTCGGGGAGCGGCCACATGGAAGGCGCCTACCGGTTCGTGTGCGTGGACGGCAGCGCCTTCGAGGCGCAGATCCCGCGCTTCATCCTCGACGCCGAGCAGGCGCCCGACGCGGCGTCCTGAGGCTGCCGTGACCACGCCGCTCGCGGCGCGTGTGGCCCGGGAGCTCGACGGCCTCGGCGTCGCCTCCGGCCGGTGGCTCGTGGCGGTCTCCGGCGGGCCCGATTCGGTGGCGCTCCTGCACCTGCTCGCCGACGCCGCACCCAGTCGTTCCCTCGCGCTCGTCGTGGCGCACGCCGATCACGGCATCCATCCCGACAGCGCCCACGTGGCAGAGCGCGTCACGCGGCTCGCGGAGGCACTCGGCCTGCCCATCACGGTCGGGCAGCTCGAGCTGGGCGCCACCGCCACGGAGACGGAGGCGCGCGCGGCTCGCTACGTCTGGCTCCGCGCCGAGTCCACCCGGCTTGGCGCGCTCGGCATCGTCACGGGCCACCACGCCGACGACCAGGCGGAGACGGTGCTCATGCGGGTGCTTCGCGGATCCGGCCCTGCCGGTCTGGCGGGCATGCCGCGGCGCTCCCCGGACGTGGTCCGGCCGCTGCTGCCGTTCCGGCGTGAGGAGCTGGCGCAGTACCTGCTCGAACGAGGCCTCGACGCGTGGCGCGATCCCGCCAACGCTGATCCGAGACACCTGCGCTCCTGGATCCGCATCGAGGTGCTGCCGACGCTCGAGCGGCGGCTTCCCGATGTCACGGCGCGATTGCTCGCACTGGCGGGGCAGGCCCGCGCCGAGCGGGACGCGTGGGACGAGGTGCTGGACCGGCTGGCCGGGCTCGAGGTGCGGAGGGAGCAGGGGCGCATCTCGCTCGATGCGGGCGCGCTCGCGGCGCTGGACGGCGGGCTCCCCGCGCAACTGGTGCGCACCGCCGCCCGCCGGCTCGGCGCCGTGGTATCGGTGGCGGCGGCGCGGCGCGCGGTGCGGCTCGTCCGCACCGGCAGCAGCGGACAGCTCGTCGACCTGGCCGACGGCTGGTCGGCGGAACTGGCCTTCGGGCGCCTGGTGCTCGGGCCGCCGGTGCCCACGGAATCCGACCGCCCCCTGCCCGCATCGGGCGCGTGCCGCTGGGGAGGGTGGACGCTCACCTGCCGATCGGAGCCGGCGGGGCTGGTCGCGCGCAGCGACTGGCACACCTGGCTTCCGCCCGGCGAGACGACCGTGGGTGCCTCGCGCACTGGTGAGCGTCTGCGCCCGCTGGGCGGCACTGGCCACCGGCTCATCGCGCGGCTGCTGCAGGAGGCGAAGGTGCCGCGTGGTGAGCGGCTGGCATGGCCGGTGCTTCGTCGCGGCGGGATCGCGATCTGGGTGCCTGGAGTGTCGCGAAGCGGGTTACACGTCCCCGAGGCGGGTCAGGAGGCGGTCCGGATCGATGTCCAGCGCACCTGAAGTGGAGCGGGTCGGGGAGTATCGGGTCCGGCGCGTCGTCTACGACGCCGACACCATCGCCCGGCGCGTCGCCGAGCTTGGGGGGGAGATTACGGATGCCTATCCGACCGGGGATCTGTTAATTCTCGGGTTGCTCAAGGGTAGCTTCATCTTCACCGCCGATCTGGTCCGGGCCATGGGCCGACCGCTCCAGGTGGACTTCATGGTGGCCAGTTCCTATGGGGACGCCACCAGTTCGAGCGGGAACGTCCGGCTGCTCTACGATCCCGAGACGGACCTCGCGGGGAAACACGTTCTCGTGGTCGAGGATATAATTGAGACCGGGAGAACACTGCAGCGCCTGCTGACCCTGCTGGCATCCCGCCAGCCGGCGAGTCTCGCGGTCTGCGCGCTGTTGGACAAGAAGCTGGCGCCGCCGATTCCCGAGGTGCGCTTCACGGGCTTCGAATGCCCGCGGGCCTTCCTCGTGGGTTACGGCTTGGATTACGCGGAGAGATATCGGCATCTCCCGTTCATCGCCGAATTGGCACAGGAATAGAGATGGCTGAACGTACGCCGCGTCCCCCGCGCCCGTCGTGGGGGAACCTGAGCAAGAACCTCGCTCTCTGGATGCTCGTGGCGCTCCTCGCGCTCGCGCTCTTCCAGATGATGAGCCGCCAGCGCAGCCCCACGGCCGAGTTCACGTACAGCGACTTCAGCCGCGAGCTCGACCGCGGCAACGTCGCGCGCGTGGAGATGTACGACGGCAAGCGCATCGAGGGCGACTTCAAGAGCGCCGTCAACCAGGACGGCCGGAGCGCCAAGAGCTTCACGGTGCTCCTGCCGGTCTCCAACAGCGAAGTCTTCATCGACCGGCTCGAGAAGGCCGGGGTGCCGATCGCGGCGCGCGAGCCGCGCGGCGGGCTCACGGCCGTGATCATCGCGGCGCTGCCGTGGGTGGTCATCTTCGGCCTGTGGATCTTCCTGCTCCGCCAGCTGCAGGCCGGCGGGAGCCGCGCCTTCGCCTTCGGCAAGTCCAAGGCGAAGCTGCTCACGGGCGACACGCCGAAGCTCACCTTCGCCGACGTCGCCGGGTGCGACGAGGCCAAGGTCGAGCTGCAGGAAGTCATCGAGTTCCTCAAGGACCCGCAGAAGTTCACCCGTCTCGGCGGGCGGCTCCCGAAGGGCGCGCTCCTCGTCGGGCCGCCGGGCACCGGCAAGACGCTGCTCGCGAAGGCCGTCGCCGGCGAGGCCGGCCGGCCGTTCTTCTCGATGTCGGGCTCCGACTTCGTGGAGATGTTCGTGGGCGTCGGCGCCTCGCGCGTCCGCGACCTCTTCGAGCAGGGCAAGGCGCACGCGCCGTGCATCATCTTCATCGACGAGATCGACGCCGTGGGCCGCCATCGTGGCGCGGGCCTGGGCGGCGGGCACGACGAGCGCGAGCAGACGCTGAACCAGCTGCTCGTCGAGATGGACGGCTTCGAGTCGAACGACGGCGTGATCCTCATCGCCGCCACCAACCGGCCCGACGTGCTCGACCCGGCGCTGCTGCGCCCCGGCCGCTTCGACCGCCAGATCGTGGTCGATTCGCCGGACGTGAAGGGCCGCGAGGGCATCCTGCGCGTGCACGTGCGCAAGATCCCGCTCTCGGGAGACGTGGAACTCGCCACCATCGCGCGGGGCACCCCGGGCATGGCGGGCGCCGACCTGGCCAACCTCGTCAACGAGGCGGCGCTGCTCGCCGCCCGGAAGAACAAGACGCTCGTCGACATGAGCGACTTCGAGGAGGCCAAGGACAAGGTCATGCTGGGCGTGGAGCGGAAGAGCCTCGTGCTGAGCGAGGACGAGCGGAAGCTCACCGCGTACCACGAGGCGGGGCACACGGTGGTCTCGATCATGACGCCGGGGTCCGACCCGATCCACAAGGTCACCATCGTGCCGCGCGGCCGTGCGCTCGGCCTCATGATGTCGCTGCCCGAGAAGGACCGCTACGGGCAGACGAAGGAGTGGCTCATCGGCCGGCTCGCGATCAGCTTCGGCGGCCGCGTCGCCGAGGAGCTCATCTTCGGGCCCGAGAAGGTGA
>DASUOW010000318.1:0-3298 GCA_036276435.1 Gemmatimonadales bacterium | reverse complement strand
CGAGCGCGATGACCGCGAGCGTCGTCAGGAGGCCCACGTCGCGCCGCGGCACCGCCACGTCGAGCACGCGCTGCGTGAGCACCGGCCCCACCAGCGCGAGCGCCGCGGAGCAGAGCAGCAGCAGCACGGCGAGGGCGGCCTGCCAGCGGTAGGGCCGCAGCTGGCGCAGCAGGCGCCGGAACAGCTGCCGGTCCACCCCGCGGGTGCCGGCGTCCTCGGTGAGCTCAGCCATCGGCGTGCTGCAGCGCGGGCTCCGGGGGCGCGGGCTCCGCGTCGCCGTCGCCCCCGCCGTCCCCGATGCCCTTGAGCCCGTGGCGGACCCAGAAGGAGAAGACGAAGAAGCCGAACGCGATCGTGTAGTAGCTCAGGATGAGGCGCCAGACGAGCGTATAGAGGGGCGTCAGCGGCTTGGGCACGTACGACGCCATGATGAGCGCCGCCAGCACCTCCGCGATCCCCGACGCGCCCGGCGTGGGCGCGAAGTAGAGCAGGAAGGTGATCAGCGTCTGCAGCAGCAGGATGTCGACGAAGTGCGCCTCGATGCCGATGGTGCGCATCGCCACGTAGCCCGCGAGCAGCTTGTTGGCGTGCGATGGCCCCGAGAGCAGCGTGGCCCAGAGGAGCGCCAGCCACCCCCGGGGCGTGTTGAACTGCACCAGCGAGGCGTGCGCCTGGTCGATGCCGGCCCGGAGCCCCTCGAGCCGCGCGGCGACCTTCTCGTGCTTCCGGCCGGCCCAGCCCGCGAGCCGGTGCACGATGGCGCTGATGGGCTTCGGGAAGACCATCACCCCGATGAGGAGCGCGGCGAGGCCCACGAAGATGCCCAGCGAGCCGATGAAGAGGTCGTAGAGCGACAGGCCGAGGACGGCCTGCTTGGCCCCGAGGGCGCGGCCGGCACCGAGGACGATGGCGAGCGGACCGGCGAGGGCGAAGAAGAGCACCGTCGCGATGAACGTCATCAGCGTCGACGTCATCGCCACGGGCACCGGCACGCCGAACCGGCGCATCGTGTAGATCATCATCGGGCCCGCGCCCGACTGGAGCGGCGTCAGGTAGCTCGCCCAGGCGCTCATGCCGCCGGCCAGCATCATCCCCCCGAGCGGCGGGTTGGGGTGCACCACGCGCGCCACCACCCACAGCCGCAGCCCGCCGCCGATCCAGTCCATGGAGGCCAGGCCCAGCCCCACCAGGAGCCAGGGCCACCGGATGTCGCGGACGGCCGCGAGGCTCTGGGCGGGATCCTTCCCGTAGAAGAGGGTGGCCGCGAAGCCCGCGGCCGAGATCAGGAAGAAGATCTGCAGCCCGCGGCGCAGCAGGGCCGGCGTGAAGAGGCGAGCCATGAGGGGCGGAAACCTAGCGGCACGAGGCGGCCGACGGACAGGACGCGGCACCCGAAGCTATCCCGAAGCCGTACCCCTCACTATCCTTCCGGGGTCATGTCCGACCTGATCCGCATCGTCAACGCCCGCCAACACAACCTGAAGGGCGTCACCGTCGATCTGCCGCACCGGGCGCTGATCGTGGTGACCGGTCCGTCCGGGTCCGGCAAGTCGAGCCTGGCGTTCGACACTCTCTACGCCGAGGGCCAGCGGCGCTACATCGAGTCGCTGTCCACGTACGCCAAGCAGTTCCTCGAGCGGATGCCCAAGCCGGACGTGGACCGGCTCGAGGGGCTCGCCCCGGCCGTGGCCATCGAGCAGCAGAACCCCACCGTCTCGAGCCGCTCCACGGTGGGCACCGCCACCGAGATCTACGACTACCTTCGGCTCCTCTGGGCCCGCATAGGCACGCCCTACTGCCGCCTCTGCGGCGCGCTCGTGCGCCGCGACACGCCCCAGTCGGCCACCGACGACGTGCTGCGCCAGGTGCAGGGGCGTCTGCAGGTGACGTTCCCCCTGCCCGCCTCCGCCCGCGCCTCGCACGAGGCGGTGGTGGAGAACCTGCGCGCCCTGGGCTTCGTGCGCGTCATCGACGGCGGCCGGCCGCTGCACCTCGACGAGCTGCCGGCGGGCATCGACCTCGCGAAGGAGCCCGAGCTGCTCGTCGTGGTGGACCGGCTCGCCGTGGGCGGGAGCGACGAGGGGCGCAACCGGCTGCCCGAGGCGCTCGCGACGGCGTTCGCGGAAGGCGAAGGCATCGCCATCGTGGTGCATGATGGCGGCCGCCTGCGCTTCACCGAGCAGCCCGCCTGCTCGGCGTGCGACACGCCGTCGCTGCCGCTCACGCCCACGCTCTTCTCGTTCAACAACCCGCGCGGGGCGTGCGGCGCCTGCAACGGCTTCGGCGCCACGCTCGAGTACGCCGAATCGCTGATCGTGCCCGATCCCGAGCGGAGCATCGCCGACGGCGCCATCGACCCGTGGACCAAGCCGCGCTACGAGGCACGGCGAAAGCTGGTGTGCAAGCGCGCGAAGGAGCTCGACGCCGACCCGGATGCGCCCTGGCGCAGGCTCAAGGCGTCGGTGCGGCGCGAGCTGCTGCACGGCTCGAGCGGCCGCTACACCGGCATCTTCCCCTTCCTGCGCTCGCTCGAGGAGAAGCGCTACAAGCAGTACATCCGCGTCTTCCTGCGGCAGTACCAGCTCGCGATGACGTGCGAGGCGTGCGCGGGCACCCGGCTCAACGAGCACGCGCGCGCGGTGAAGGTGGCGGGCGTGGGGATCGCGGAGGTGGCAGCACTGCCCATCGACGCGCTGCACGACTGGCTGGCGACGCTGCCGCTCACCGCGTTCGAGCGCGGCGTGGCCGAGCTGCTGCTGCAGCAGGCCGAGGGACGCGTGGCGTACCTGCGGGACGTGGGCCTGGGCTACCTCACCCTCGAGCGGCAGACGCGCACCCTCTCGGGCGGCGAGGCGCAGCGCATCGCGCTCGCGAACGCGCTCGGCTCCAAGCGGGTCGACACGCTCTACGTGCTCGACGAGCCCTCCATCGGCTTGCACCCGCGCGACACCGACCGGCTGCTGGGCCTGCTGCGCCGGCTCCGCGACGGCGGCAACACCGTCGTGGTGGTGGAGCACGACCTCGCCGCCATCCGCCAGGCCGACTTCATGCTCGAGCTGGGCCCGGGCGCCGGCGAGCACGGCGGGCAGGTGGTGCACGCGGGGCCGCTCACCGGGGAGATGCGCTCCCTGACCGGCCAGTACCTCACCGGCGAGAAGCGCATCGGCGTGCCGTCGCAGCGCCGGCCGGCGGGGCCGCGCTTCCTCAAGGTGCGCGGCGCCACGCTGCACAACCTCGAGGGCGTCGACTGCGACATCCCGCTGGCAGCGCTGACGGTGGTCACCGGGGTCTCCGGCTC
>DASUOW010000317.1:0-20853 GCA_036276435.1 Gemmatimonadales bacterium | reverse complement strand
CGCGCGAGAATCACGGTGCCCGCGGCTGCTCATTGCGAGGAGCGCGCGCAGCGAGCGACGAAGCAATCCGGGTGCAACGAGCGGGGCCCTGTGCGCGCGCACCGAGTCCCGCTCGTTGCACCCGGATTGCTTCGGCCCCTTCGGGGCCTCGCAATGAGCAGGGGCTCCGCTCCCCACTTCACACCGCCGCGCCACATCGTAGTTACCTTCCCGCCCGCCATGACCCCAGCCGTCCACGTCGCGCTCATCATCGTGCAGGCGCTCTTCGCCGGACTCGCCATCTCCGGGCGCTACGTGCTGCCGCACGTGCCCGCGGGGGTGCTCGTCACGATGCGCGTGGTCGGCGCGGCCGGGGCGCTGCTCACGTGGAATGCGCTCCGCGGCGGCCCCTGGGTGAAGGACAAGCGCGACCTCCTCTGGCTCGCCGGCCTGGGCTTCCTCGGCATCTCGGCCAACCAGTCGCTGTTCCTGTTCGGGCTCAAGCACTCGACGGCCATCAACGCCACGATCCTCGTCACCACCGTGCCGGTGTTCACCGTGCTGGGCTCGGTGCTCATCGGGCGCGAGCCGCCGTCGGCGCTCAAGTTCGCCGGCATCGGACTCGCGGCCGCCGGGGCCATCTGGCTGATCGGGCCCGACCGGCTCACCTTCGCTCGCGACGTGGCGTTCGGCAACCTGCTGATCGTCACCGGCATGCTCTGCTACGCCAGCTATTTCCTGTTCAGCAAGCCGATCCTCGCACGGCACGACTCGATCACGGTCAGCGCCTACGTGATGATGTTCGCGATCATCGGTGTGCTGCCGCTGGGCGTGCTGGGGCTCAAGCAGTTCGACGCCGCGGCGGTGAGCCCGACGGTGTGGGGCTGGGTGGCGTTCATCGTGGTGGGGCCGACGATCTTCACCTACCTGCTCAACATCTGGGCCCTGCGGCGGGCGTCGTCCAACGTGGTGGCGGTCTACATCTATCTCCAGCCGCTGCTGACGGCCGCCGTGGCGCCGCTGGTGCTCACCGGGGAGGCACTCACCCCCAGGGCCGTGGCGGCGGGGCTCCTGATCTTCACCGGCCTGGCCGTGGTGATCTGGGCCGAGCGGCGGCAGCGGCTGGAGATGCCGCCGGAGGCCCCGGTCGGCGAATAGGTGTCCAAGCGGACGCCCGTGGAACGTCCTATCTCATGAAGGGGTCGCAAGTTGTGACATCGGCGTCCCGTATTGAAACCCGCACCCGGTTTCGGCCGTACATTCCATCATGAGCGACGCTACGCCCCAGATCGCCACTCCGTCCGTCTTCTCCCCCCTCGCCAAGGCCCTGCTCGACGGCTTCAGCGAGGGCGTCGTCGTGTTCGACGCCCAGGGGAAGGTGCTCTACGCCAACCAGCCCGCCCGCGACGCCCTGAGCGCCCTCGACCTGCAGACCGGCAGCGACGACCTCCTGCCCCGCCTCTCGGCGCTTGGCGGCCGGCTCCGTCCGTTGCGTGTCGGCAACCTGGAAGTGGGTGAAGCGATGTTCATCCCCGGTGTCGCGGGCCCCGCGACGCTCGCCGAGCGGGAGCGCGACGCCATCGTGAAGATGCTCGATGCGAACAGCTGGAAGCTCGCCGAGACGGCCAAGAACCTTGGCATCAGCCGCACCACGCTCTGGCGCCGCCTCAAGGCATACGGGCTCCACCGCGACGGGCGGACGAAATGGGCGCAGTCCTCGCCGCTCTGATCGGGGCGGCGCTTCTCTCTCCCCAATCGCCCGACACCACATCGCCGTACGCCAACGCCGCCACCCGCTCCGTGGTGGAGCGGGCGATGGCGCGCCAGCACGTCCTCGATTCCGCCGTCACCGACTATGAAGCCCGGATCCGCTACCGCCTGACGCTCTCGCTCGGGCGGCGGCGCTGGGGCATCAGCCCGCCGGCGGCCGTCGAGGAACAGGACGCGCGGGTGCAGTGGCAGGCGCCGAACAACGTGCGCGTCGACGTGCTCGGCCGCCGGCAGCGCTCGGCGTCCAAGGACCTCAACCTGCAGAGCGTGTGGGACCGCCCCTGGTTCGTGCCGCGGAGCCTCGGCGACTCGGTGTCGATCTTCAGCGACGAGTTCCCGGCGATCGCGCCGTTGCATCCGTTCGCGCACAGCGGCCCCGAGTGGTACCGCTACGAGCTGACCGACAGTCTCGCCATCACGGCGCCGGGCGGGCGGCGCATCACCGTCTACGAGCTCGACGTGGCACCGCGGCGGAAGGGCGGCTCGCTGCTCACCGGCCGGCTGTGGGTCGATGCGGCGACGGCGGAGGTGGTGCGCTTCGCGTTCCGCTACACGGGTACGTCGCTCTGGGTGGCCCCCGACTCGCCCACCAAGGACGACTCGACCGATGCGCGGCGCGCCAACGGGCTCATCAATCGCTTCTTCTCGCTGGACGTGGATCTCGAGTACGCGCTGCAGGGCGGGCAGTACTGGCTCCCGTACCGGCAGGTGATCTCGGGCCGCATCAGCGTGCCGCTGGTGAGCGACCTGGTCATTCCGTTCGAGGCCGTCACCACCTTCCGCGACTTCGAGATCAACACCGGCCGCGCACCGCAGTTCTCGATGGAGGTGCCGCCGGACCTGCCGAAGGACAGCCTGCGCGCCCTCTGGCGCGCGCGGCAGGATTCGTTGCGCAAGGCGCGGCGTCGCGGGACCGGGGAGATTCCCGACAGCATCTTCGGTCGCGACTACGCGGGCTGGTGGACCGGCGGCCGCTTCGAGGTGCACCGGCCTCCGAAGGATTCGCTTGAAGCGTACGCCGAATGGGGCGACTCGCTCGCGATCGACGAATCTCCCGAGCAGGTGGCGCGGCGGAAGGAGATCGAGGGCGAGCTTGCCGGCCTCGCCGAGGGACTGCCGGACTCGATCACGGGGCGGAGCCGCATCGGGTTCAGCGTCGAGCGCCTGTCGGACGTGGTCGGGTTCAATCGCGTGCAGGGGTGGTCGTTCGGCGGCGGCATCGGCCTGCGCACACCCGTGCCGTTCACGACGCTGTACCCGAGCGCGCGCTACGGCCTGAGCGACGGCCGGCTGCTGTACAAGCTCGCCGCCGTGCGGAACGGCCCCGGGTGGAAGCTCGCCGTGGCGGGCTATCGCGACATCGTGGACGTGGACCCGTTCTCGCCCGGGCGCACGCTGCCCAACTCGGTGAACGCGCTCTTCACCACGCACGACAACGCCGACTACCTCGAGGCGCGCGGCGGCAATGCCGCGCTCACGCTGCCGGTGAGCCTCCGCACGGAGCTGCGCCTGCACGGCCGCGTGGAGGCACAGCGCAGCGTGGCGCGGCAGGCGGGCTCGGGCCTCAACGACCTCCTCGGCGGCGACGGCAACTTCAACGAGAACCCCGCCATCAGCGCCGGCACCTTCGCGGGGTATGGTGCCACGCTGCAGGGCGGCGACGCCTGGCGCTGGTCGGTGACGGCCGACGGCCTCAGCGGTGACGGCACCACCACCGGGCGGCTCTTCGGTGACGTGCGGCACCTCTTCGGCTCGGACCGCGGGGCACTGGTGCGCCTCAAGGCCGGCGTCACGACGAACGATCCTCTGCCGCAGATGGCCTTCCGGGCCGGCGGCCAGCAGAGCGTGCGTGGCGCCGAGTACGGCTCGCTGCGCGGCCAGGCGTTCTGGGCGGCGATGGTGGACGTCACTCCGTGGGGCGGTACCTTCCGTCCGGTGTTCTTCGCCGACGCCGGCTGGGCCGGTGCGGTCGACGATTTCGGGACGCAGCAGCCGCTGGTGGGAGGTGGCGTGGGGCTTTCGATCTACAGCAGCCTGCTCCGCTCGGGCCTCATCCGCATCGACCTGAGCCACCAGTTCGCGCCGTCGAGTTCCGTGTACCGGCTCGACGTGATCGTGCAGGCGTTCCGGTGAGCGTCGGGCGCGCGGCGGCCATGCTGGCGTTCGCGGCACTCGCAGCATGCGCGGAGCGACGCGAGGCCGGCGTGCCAGGCGAGCTGAGCCTCGAGTGGTCGTCCACGGATACCATGATCGGCGCGGCGACGTGGACCGGCCGCGCCGAGGCGGCGTGGTGCGAGGCAGAGCATCGCCTCACGCTGTTCGCCGCGCGAGGCGACACGGGGGCGGCGCTGCTCGTGCTGCTGCCGGCGCTCGAGCCGGCCGACTCGATTCCGCTCGTCGCCGCCACGATCCGGGATTCCGCAGGTCGCGTGGACTCGGCCGCCTCAGACACCAACGCCACCGCCGACACCACGGCCACCCCCGACACCGCGACGGCCCAGGACCGGCGCGCCACGATCGCCGTGCGCTGGTCCAACGAGCGTGGGGTCTTCGCGATGCGGAGTGGCAGCGGGTCGCTGGCGCTCACGCGGACCACGCCGACGCTCGCGGGCCGGTTCGAAGGCACCCTCGTGGCGCAGGACGACGAGTCCGTGCCCCCGGTCCTGCGTGGACGCCTGCACGACGTGGCGGTGACCGCGGGCGACGCGGGCTGCCGCCTCGCGGGAGTGGGCCCGGCCCCCGATTCCGGTGTACCTTGAGGCCATGGAACTGACCTATTTCCGCAAGGGATTCGGCCTCAAGGACGCCATCGGCGGGCAGCTCGCGTCGGATTACGCGAGCGCCGTCGTGGACCTGCTGCGCGCGCGCGACTACACGCTCGAGGTGGGCCCGGTGACGTTCCGGCTCGCCCGCGAGTTCGGCTTCTGCTACGGCGTGGACCGCGCCGTGGACTATGCCTACGAGACGCGCGTCAAGTTTCCCGACCGCCAGCTCTACCTCGTCGGCGAGATCATCCACAATCCGCACGTGAACCGGAAGCTCGAGGAGATGGGCATCCGGTTCCTGCTGTCGGACAAGGAGGGCGAGTTCGACTTCTCGGTGGTGACGCCGGAGGACGTGGTGATCATGCCGGCGTTCGGCGTCACGATGCGGGACTTCGACCGACTGCGCGCCATCGGCTGCGTGCTGGTGGACACCACGTGCGGCTCGGTGCTGAACGTGTGGAAGCGGGTGGAGAGCTACGCGAAGGACGGCTTCACCGCTGTGATCCACGGCAAGCACTACCACGAGGAGACCCGCGCCACAGCGAGCCAGGTGACGCGCCATCCGGGCGGGAAGTACCTCGTGGTGCTGAACATGGACGAGGCCCGGCTGCTCTGCGACTTCATCGAGCGGGGCGGGGACGCCGAGGCCCTCGCGGCGCGGTTCGAGCACCGGTACTCGCCGGGCTTCGACTTCGGCCGCGACCTCGAGCGCGTGGGCGTGGCCAACCAGACCACGATGCTCTCGGGCGAGTCGCTCGCGATCGCCGCCGAACTGCGCAAGAGCATGGAGCGCCGCTACGGCGCCGAGGCGCTCGGGGAACACTTCCGGTCGTTCGACACCATCTGCTCGGCGACGCAGGACCGGCAGGATGCCGTGCGGGCCCTGCTCGAGGAGCCGCTCGACCTGATGGTGATCGTGGGCGGCTACAACTCGAGCAACACCTGCCAGCTCGCCACGCTCGTGGCGTCGCGCGGCATGCGCGGCTTCCACATCGAGGACGCCGACTGCATCGACACCGCCACGGGCACGGTGCGCCACCAGCCGTCGCGCCAGAAGCACGAGGAGACGGCGGCGGACTGGCTCAAGGGCGCCACGCGCATCGGACTCACCGCGGGCGCCTCCACGCCCAACAACAAGATCGGCGAGACGATCGCGCGGGTGTGCGAGAGCCTGGGGCTCGGCGCCGAGCTCGAGGCGGCCGCGCGGGGCTGACGTGACGTACCGTTCGGTCACGGTGTCCGGCCTCACGGGCATCGCGCTGCGGGCCGGCGAACTCGAGCTGGTGACGATCCCCGCCCTGGGCGGCAAGGTGTCCCACCTGCGCCGCCTCGACGGGCGCGAGTGGCTGTGGCGCAGCGACGTCATTCCCTTCCGGGCCGTCCGGCCCGATGCCTCCTATCTCGAGCTCGGCGACAACGGCGGCTGGGACGAGTGCTTCCCGAACGTGGCGCCGGGCGGCGCGCCGGGCTGGCGCGAGCTCCCCGACCACGGCGAGGTGTGGAGCCAGCCGTGGGACATGGTGGTGACGGAGCACGACGCCGGCGTGACGCTGCACGGCGTGGTGCGCAGCACCAGCCGACCCTTCGAGCTGCGCCGCGACATCACCCTCCTGCACGACGAGCCCGTGGCCCACGCGGCCTACGCGCTCCGCAACGAGTCGGACGTGGAGCTGCCGTGGGTGTGGAGCTCGCACCCGATGTTCAACACGCCGCCGGGTACCACGGTGGACATCCCCGGCTTCACGCAGGTGCGCGTGAACCACGCGCTCGGCGACGACGTGCCGGCGGCGAACGACGTGCTCGCATGGACCGGCGGCGTGGCCGACGCGAGCGGCCGGTTCACCATGCCGGAGCACGGCCGCTGGGCCGTGAAGCTGTTCGGCGACGTACCGGCCGAGCGGCGCCTCGTGGTGACGGAGCCGGTGAAGGGCGAACGGCTCGAGCTCGAGATCGGCGGCGACGTGGCGCATCTCGGCATCTGGATCGAGAGCGGCATGAAGGCGAGCGCCGACGGCGCGCCGGTGCACCGGATGGCGATCGAGCCGTGCCTGGGCGCCGCCGACGTGCTCTCGGAGGCGCTGGCGCTCGGGGTCGCCCCGCCGCCGCTCGCGCCCGGCGAGGAGCGGCGCTGGAGTTTCCGGCTGCGGCTGCCCGCGCGCGACTAGCTGCTAGTCGGCCTTCCGCATCTGCTCGATCAGCAGTTTCGCCACGGCCACGATGGTGAGGGGCGCGCTGCCTTCCGCGCGATTGTTCACGATGACGTGCGCGGGAAGGCGCAGCGCGAGCGCGGTGCGGATCAGGTTCACCAGGTCCGCGCGCAGCCCCGGCAGGGGCTCCTGGATCCGGTCGTAGGGCGCGAACGCATCCACCGCCTCGTTGTAGGTGCGGCCGGGCTTGAGCAGCGCCCGCGCGATGAGCGCCGGTCCCGCCACGCAGTCCTGCAGCGCCAGCTGCTCCCCGATCGACGGCATCCGCGTCCATGAGTTGAACACGTGCGACACGCCGTGCTCGCGCAGCACGGCGAAGTACGTCGGCGTGAGGAACTCGGGGTTGCGGATCTCCACGGCCCACGGCCCGCCGGCGGGCAGCCCGGCGAAGAACCGGTCCAGCCGCTCGGCGAACTGCTCGGGCGTGAGCCCGCGCGGACCGGAGGGAATGGCCTGGAACTCGAACATGAACGGCCCCATGTGGTCGGCGAAGTGCCGGCGGTAGGGCTCGTAGACCGCGTCGAGGAAGAGCGCGGCGTCGAGGAAGTGCGGGTTCTCCTGGTTCGCCTTCGCCTTGTCCTGCACCTTGGTCCAGGTGTGGACCGTGATCTCCTGCCACACCTTGCTGGCGCAGGGAAAGCCGGGCGGCAGGTGCTCGGCGTAGGCCTGCAGCGTCGCGTCGCTGGGCGGCGCGTAGAAGGTGGAGTCGATGCCGACGGTGCGGAACAGGGGGAACTTCGCGTACTCGCCGAGCATCGGGGCCGCGGTGCCGCGACCCTTGTACTCCTTGCCGTACACGAGCCCCTTCCAGCCCGGATAGGTCCACGACGACGTGCCGAACCGGATCGACGAGGGCACGAGCGCGGCGAGGCGCTCGAGCTCGTCGCGGTCGGGCAGCTTCTCGTCGCTCATGCGCCGGTCCTCCGGATCACTCCGCCACGATGCGGAACACGCCGCCGTTGGCGCTCAGGATGTACAGCTCGCCCGCGGCGTCCTCGCCGAAGCTGAGCACGCCACTGCCCGGCGAGAGCGCGGGCCACTCCGTGCGCTCGGTGGCCTGGCCGCCGGCGTAGCGGAAGCTGCGCACCCAGTCGGAGCAGTAGTCGCTGTAGAAATAGGTGCCCGCCAGCTGCGGGATGGCAGGGCCGCGGTACACGATGCCGCCCGTCACCGAGCAGCCGTCAGCGTGGGTGTAGTCGAGCACCGGCTCGACGAGCCCGGTGCGATCGCAGGACGAGGCACCGTAGCAGGCCGTGCCCTCCGTGATGGCCCACCCGAAGTTCTGGGCTCGTCCCGCGCCGCTCGCGGCGGGCGAGACGTCGATCTCCTCGCGGTCCCCCTGACCCACGTCGCCGATGTAGAGGTCGCCCGTGGCGCGGTCGAAGGTGAAGCGCCACGGGTTGCGCAGGCCGATGTTCCAGACCTCCGGCGCCCACGCCGCATTCTCGGCGCGCGGATTGGAGGGCGGACTGGTGTAGCCGGTGGCCCCGCTCACGTCGATGCGCAGCATGCTGCCGAGCAGGTCCCGGGGGTCCTGGCCGCGCTGCTGCGGGTCGCCGGCGCTGCCGCCGTCGCCCAGGCCGATGTAGAGGAAGCCGTCGGGCCCGAACAGCAGGTGGCCGCCGTTGTGGTTGGAGTACGGCTGGTCCACGCGCAGCCGGACGACGGCGCTGGCCGGATCGGCCACGTCCGGGTCGGACGACACCCGATACGAGGCCACCACGGTGTTGCCGTCGGTGTCGGTGTAGTCGATGAAGAAGCGCCCGTTGCTCGCGTACTGCGGGTCGAACGCGAGCCCGAGGAGCCCCTGCTCGCCGCCGTTGGAGACCAGTGCCGACACGTCGAGGAACGGCGTCGGCAGGAGGGTGCCGTTCCGCACGATGCGGATGCGGCCGCCCTTCTCCACGATGAAGAGCCGGGCATCGCCCGGCGGCGCGGTCAGCAGCAGCGGAGACGCGAGGCCGGTGGCCACCTCCTGCAGCCCCAGGGTCAGCTCGCCGGGCGGTGGCGGATCCGGCGGATCGGGATCCGGATCGGGATCCGGCGTGGGATCTCCGTCGCCGCCCGACGAGCAGGCGGCGAGGAGCGCGAACGTGAAGAGCAGGGACCTGATCCGGGGCATCGGGCGACTCGGGCTGAGTGATGACATCTCAACGATAGACGGCTACGGTTGGTGCGGCACCTCTGCACCCGTCTACACCACTGGAGCACGACATGGCGACGATGCGGGCGGCGTGGTTCACGGGCGCGGGCGGCGTGGACGTCATCGAGATCCGCGACGTCCCCCTGCCCGAGCCGGGACCGGGCCAGGTGCGTGTGCGGGTGGCTGCCTCCGCGCTCAACCGCGCCGACCTGGTGCAGCGGCGCGGCGCCTACCCGGCACCGGCCGGCTGGCCGGCCGAGATCCCGGGCCTCGAGTATGCGGGCATCGTGGACGCCGTCGGCGCGGGCGTCACGCGCTGGCAGGCCGGCGACCGGGTGATGGGGCTCGTGGGCGGCGGCGGCATGGCCGAAGCCGTGGTGGTGCACGAGGCGGAGGCGATGGCCGTGCCCGCGTCGCTCGAGTTCGTCGACGCGGCGGCGATTCCCGAGGCCTTCCTCACCGCCTTCGATGCCCTCGTGCACCGCGCGCGGCTCGCGCGCGGGGAGCGGGTGCTGCTGCACGCGGCGGCGAGCGGCGTGGGGACGGCGGCGGTGCAGCTCTGCCGCATGCTCGGCATCCACGCGGTGGGCTCCTCGCGCAGTGCCGACAAGCTCCAGCGCCTCGCGGCCCTCGGTCTCGAGGAGGCCATCGACACATCCCGAGGCGGCTTCCGCGAGCAGCTGCGCGAGCCGGTGCACGCCGTCATCGACGTGCTCGGCGGCCCCGCCCTCGGCGACAACCTCGCCGTGCTGCGGCCGCGCGGCCGGCTCGTGATCCTCGGCTTCCTGCTCGGCTCGCGCACCGACGCCGACCTGGGACTGGTGCTGCGTCACCGCCTCGAGATCATCGGCAGCGCGATGCGCTCGCGGCCGCTCGACGAGCGCGTGCCGCTGGTGGCCGAGTTCGTGGCGCGGGTGATCCCCGGATTCTCCGCCGGCGCGGGCGGGGCGCCGCCGGCGCTCGTGCCGGTGGTGGATCAGGTGCTGCCGATGACCGAGTTGGGAGCGGCACATCGTCTCATGGAGCGGAACGAGACGTTCGGGAAGCTGGTGCTTCGCTGGTAGCCGCGACGATGCGCGACACGGTGCCGTCGGCGGTGAGCACGTACAGCTCGCCGTCGGCATCCTCGCCGAAGCTGGTGATGTTGGCGCCGGTGTCGAGGCTCGGCCAGCGCGTCTCCTGCGTCACCCGCCCGTTCACGACGCGCACGCTGCGCACCCAGCCGCCGCAGAAGTCCCCGTAGAAGTAGTTGCCCTCGAGCCCTGCCAGTGCCCGGCCGCGATAGGCGTAGCCGCCGGTGATCGAGCAGCCGTCGTCGTGCGTGTAGTCGAGCACCGGGTCGGTGAAGCCGTCGCGGTCGCACTCGTCGCCGCGCGCGCAGGTGAGCCCTTCCGCCACGCTCCACCCGAAGTTCATGCCCCTGCCGCCATCGTTCGCCGCGGCGGCGACGTCGAGCTCCTCGCGCTGGTCCTCGCCCACGTCGCCGATGTAGAGGTCGCCGGTGGCGCGGTCGAAGCTGAAGCGCCACGGGTTCCGCACGCCGTAGCTCCAGATCTCGTGGCGGATGCCGGCGCTGTCGACGTAGGGATTGCCGGCGGGGATGTCGTAGCCGACGTCGCCCGGCACGTCGATGCGCAGGATGGAGCCCAGGAGGTCGCTGCGATCCTGGCCGGTGGCGGCGAAGTCGCCGGGTGCGCCGCCGTCACCGACGCCGACGTACAGGTGCCCGTCGGGCCCGAAGGCGAGCATGCCGCTGTAGTGCGTCGGTTCCGGGTGCGGGACGCGCAGCCGCACCACCGCGCTCGAGGCATCGGCCACGTCCGCATCGGCGGAGGCGCGATAGGACGCGACGACCAGGTCGCCGTCGGCTTCCGAGTAGCTGACGAGGAAGCGTCCGTTGGCGGCGTAAGCGGGGTCGAAGGCGAATCCCATCAGTCCCTGCTCACCGGCGGTGGAGATGAGCGAGCTCACGTCGAGGAATGGTTCAGCGAGCAGTTGGCCGTCCCGGATGATGCGGATGCGACCATAGCGCTCGACGACGAACAGGCGGTCGTCGCGCGGCGGCGTGGTGAGGAAGAGGGGGAAATCGAGCCCTGTGGCGACCTGCTGCAGTGCCAGGTCCGGCACCGAGGATGGATCGCCGCCGCTGGAGCAGGCGACGGCGGACACCAACAGGCACCCGGCGAGCACGAGACGGCGCATCGTGATCCTGATGAACGAGGATCCACGATGATACCGGGTTCCGGCGTCCAGGGTTCTGACACCGCTCACTGCGCGGTGTCGAGCTCCTCCTCGAAGAGCGGCAACTGCTCCGCGAGCGATGGAGGAGCGGCATCGGACACGCCCTCCGAGTCGTCGCCGCGCGTGAACCCGAACTCCTGCTGTAACCGGCGCACGCGGCGCGACAGCGCTCGGCGATAGGCGCGCGTGGCGGAGGTGTGCGTGCCAAAGTGCGCGCGATACCGCTCGGCGAGCTCGGGAAACTCCTGCTCGAGGTGCGGCAGGAACCGCCGTCGTGCCGCCGGGCCAAGCCGCAGCGCGCCACCCTGCCAGACGAAGGAGGCGCCCGCCGCGCTCGCCGCCACGAACAGTGCGCGGAGCGCCGCACGACTGTCCGTGAGCAGCGGCACGATGGGCGCCACCAGCAGGCCGGCATCGATGCCCTCGGCGCGCAGCCGCGCCAGCGCCCGAAGCCGGGCGTGGGGAGCAGGGGAGCGCGGCTCGAGCCGCCGCGCGAGCGCGGCGTCGGTGGTGGCGAGGGAGACGTTGACGGACAACCGGTGCCGCCGCGCGATGGTGGCGAGCAGGTCCACGTCCCGCACCACCAGCGGCGACTTGGTGGTGATGCCGATGCGCAGGCCGCGCCGGGCCGCCAGCACCTCCAGCACCGACCGGGTGACGCCGAACTGCCGCTCCGCGGGCTGGTACGGATCGGTGGCGGTGCCGATGACGAGCGTGGCGTCGCGAAGCCCGTGCCGGTCGAGCGTGCGGGCGAGGAGGCCCGCGAGGTCCTGCTTGACCAGGATGCGCCGCTCGAACGCCTGCCACGGCTCCATGTCGCCGAGTGCCGGATCGACGGGGAGCGCGCCGGCGCGGCGTGCGCGCTCGACGGCATGGCGATGCGTGTCGCGCGCGTAACAGTACGAGCAGGCGAACTCGCACCCGACGTACGGGTTGAGCGACCAGAAGCCCATCCCCGTGGCCTTCGGCGAATTGATGGCGCCGCGCGGCGCGATGCGCAGGAAACGGGTGCCGCGGCTGCGCTCGTCGAGCACCTCGAGCGTCCGCGCAGGGGGCGGGTCGAGGTCGACGAGCGGCAACTGGCGCGAAGGCTCAGCCACACCGTCCCCAGCCGCACTGGCGGCAACTGACGCAGCCGGCAGCGTGGATGAGCTGGCCGGCGCAGTCGGGACAGACGCGGACGCTGGTGGCGATGAGAGGGTTCGGCTCCCGCACGACGGCGGGGACCGGGCTGGGACGAGGCATGGCGACCCTCGGTTTCGGTGTCTGTTCGCAGGATAACACCGAATAAAAGCCGAAGCAATGGTATCTTCCCAGATCTCCCTCTCCGAAGCCTCGCATGCGTCTCATCGACCGATTCGTCGCACTTCTCGGTGTCTCGATCCTCGTTCCAGCCATGGCCCGGGCACAGGAGCGGCCGCTCCAGCCGCCACCCGGCGTGGAACTGACTGGCGCGCCGGTGCTGCCCGCCGACCTGCCGGCGCGGCTCCGCCGCTACACCGAGGCGCGGAGCGCGGTGTTCACGGGCTGGGATCCGGTGGCGCGCGAGATGCTCATCCGCACGCGCTTCGCCAACTCTGCGCAGGTGCATCGCGTGCGTGCGCCGGGCGGGGCGCGCACGCAGCTCTCGTTCTTCGAGCAGCCGGTGGGCCTGGTGTCGCCGAGCCCCGTGCGCGGGGGCCCGACCGTGATCGGCATGGATCGCAACGGCGACGAGTTCGTGCAGCTCTTCCGCTTCGATCCCGCCACGGGCGACACCGTGCTGCTCACCGATGGCCGGCCGTCGCAGAACGGTGGCGTGGCCTGGTCGCGCACCGGTGATCGCATCGCGTTCGCTTCCACGATGCGGAACGGCACCGATCGCGACATCTGGGTGATGGATCCGCGCGATCCGGCCTCGCGCAGGCTCGCCTACGAGGCCAAGGGCGGTGGGTGGTCCGTGGGTGGCTGGCTCCCCGACGGTCGCGGGCTGCTGCTGGGCGAGTCCCGTTCGGTGGAGCAGAGCCGGATCTGGCGGCTCGACCTGGCGAGCGGCCGCGCGGAGCTGCTGCTGCCGCGGGATACCACGGGCGCGTCGGCGAATGCCGTCCACTTCGTCGCCGGTATCATGCCCGATGGGCGCACGGCCTGGATCGTCACCGACATGGGCGGCGAGTTCCGCGGGCTCGCCACCCTCGACCTCGCCTCGGGCGCGCTCACGCCGGTCCGGGGCATGCCGAAGGGCGAGGTGGAAGGTGCGGCGCTCTCGCGCGACGGCCGGCGGCTCGCGTTCACGGTGAACGACGCGGGGCAGTCGCAGCTCTACGTGCTGGGCACCGCGACGCGCACGCCGCGCCGGGTGACGGGCGTGCCCGCCGGCGTGATCGGCGGCCTGGGCTGGCACCCCGACGGCACCGTGCTCGGCTTCACGCTCGGCAGCGCGCGCTCGCCGGCGGACGCGTGGTCCTATGACGTCCCGACGAACCGCGCCACACGCTGGACCGAGAGCGAGCTCGGCGGCGTGAACGCCGCGGAGCTGCGCGATCCGGAGCCGGTGCGCTGGACGAGCTTCGACGGCCGCGAGATCACCGGCTTCCTCTACCGTCCGCCGGCGCGCTTCACCGGCCGACGGCCCGTGATCATCGACATCCACGGCGGTCCCGAGTCGCAGGCACGACCCGGCTTCCGCGGGCGCACCAACTACTTCCTGCAGGAACTCGGCGCCGCGATCGTCACGCCGAACGTGCGCGGCTCCACCGGCTTCGGGCGCACCTTCGTGTCGCTCGACAACGGCCTGAAGCGCGAGGACTCGGTACGGGACATCGGCGCGCTGCTCGACTGGATCGCCCGGCAGCCGGAGCTCGACGCGTCGCGCGTGATGGTGATGGGCGGCAGCTACGGCGGCTACATGACGCTGATGGCGGCGACGACGTACGACGCGCGCATCTGCTGCAGCATCGACATCGTGGGCATCTCGAACCTGCGCACCTTCCTCGAGAACACCTCCGGCTACCGCCGCGACCTGCGCCGCGTGGAGTACGGCGACGAGCGCGATCCCGCGCTGCGCGAGTTCATGGAGCGCACCGCGCCGTCCAACAACGCGTCGCGCATCACCAGGCCGATGCTCGTGATCCAGGGTGCCAACGACCCGCGCGTGCCGAAGACGGAAGCCGACCAGATGGTGGCGGCCGTGCGGAAGAACGGGGGTGAGGCGTGGTACCTGCTCGATCGCGACGAGGGCCACGGCGCCGCCAAGAAGGCGAACGCCGACTTCCAGTTCCAGGTGATGGCGGAGTTCGCGCGGCGCCACCTCGCGGGGGGCGACACGCCGTGAGCCGCGCCGTCAGTGCCGCGCGCCCAGCACCCGGAGCGCCACCGCCGGCTTGAAGAGGCTCGAGGGCGGCATGACGAGGCCGGTCACCAGCAGGAACGCCTGGGCGACGGCCGGGTCGGTGCGTGCCGCGACGTGGAGCCGGTCCATGTACCAGCGCACGATCTTCGTGCCGCGACTCACCGGGGCATCCGGCTTCGTCAGGCGCAGGTCGTTGCCGGCCGCCAGCAGCCACGGCGCCTCGAGTGCCGGCGCCGCCTTCCGGAAGAACCGCGGCCCCAGCCCCTCGCTGCCCGGCTCGGCGAGCGTGTCGGCAAGCGCCGCGCCCTCGAGCGCCGCGACCGACATGCCCTGGCCATACATCGGGTTGAAGCTGCAGATGGCATCGCCGAGGATGACGTAGCGCTCGGGGAAGCGCGTCATGCGATCGTAGCGTCGCCGCGTGTTGCTTGGATAGGAGGCGGGTATCGCGTCGTCGATCGGCGTCGCCGTCTCCACCAGCTCGGCGATCTCCTTCGACGGCAGCGCCTTCGCGTACGCCCGGAAGCCGGCGTCGTCCGTCGGCGGACGGTGCGACATGAGGCCGATGAGCGTGAGGATCCAGCGGCTGTCTTCCTGCTGCGCGAGCACGGCGCCACGCAGGGAGCCCGGCGACGGCGCGACGAGCACCGACTTGATGCCGTCGAGCTGGCCCGGCTCCAGCCGGTACTGGCGCGTGGCGTAGCTCGCGTGGCACTCGACGACCTCCTCGTCCGGGGCGGGGAAGCCCGCCTGGGCGAGCCACTGCGGCGAGCGCGAGCCGCGACCGGTGGCGTCCACGACGACGTCGGCCACGATCGTGGATGCGGTCCCGTCCTGCTCCACCGCCACGCCCGTGACCCGGCTGCCGTCGTCCGACATCGTCAGGCCCCGGATGTCGCGACGCTCGAGGAGGGTGACGTTCGGCAGCCCTCGAACCCGGGAGCGGACGTAGCTCTCCAGCATCGGCCGGCTGACGTAGAGCGTGCGCAGGTCGCTCGTGCTGCGGCAGTGACAGCCGCCGCCCAGGTAGCGGAGCACCTCGCGCATCGGGTCGCCCTGCACCGCGCCCCGCGCGGTGAGGTCGCTGGTGAGGCCGGGAAAGAACTGCTCCAGCGTGCGGCGGCCGGAGCCCAGCAGCACGTGCGTGTGCTTCGACTGCGGCACGCCCTTCCGGTGGCACGGCTCCTCCGGCAGCGCGTCGCGCTCGAGCAGGAACACTTCCGTCGCATGATCCGCGAGTGCGCGCGCCGCCAGCAGCCCCGCCATGCTCCCGCCCATCACCACCGCACGATCGAACTTCGGCATCACGACCCCCGGGTCTGCGTCTTCAGGAATGGCACCACCAGCGCCGCCACCCGCTCGGGATCATCGGCGAAGGGCCAGTGACCGCTGTCCGGCAGCACGTGCACCGTGGCCGACGCGAACGTCTCGCGCTGGCGCTCGGCGTAGGTCACGTCGATGTACGGGTCGCGTGCGCCCCACACCACGAGGGTCGGCCGGTCGAGCGGCCGGAGCGCGGCCTGCAGGCGCGCGGCGTTCCGGCCGGGCTCGGTGGCGCGGTAGAGCCGCAGCACCGCGCGCTTCGTGCCCGCGTCGTAGTCGTCATACATGCGATCGACGAACGCCGGCGGCAAGGGCCGCGACTGGCCGTGGTTGAGCACCTTGTGCCACCCCGCCCGGGTCGAGAGCAGCTGCGAGAGCTCGCCGAGGATGGGCGTGCGCCAGATGCGCGCGAAGCGATGCCATTGATAGCCCGGCAGCACGCCGCAGTTGATGAGCGTGGTGCTCGCGTAGCGGCTGTGGTTCATCGCGGCCCACACGAGGCCCCAGGGGCCGCCGAAGTCGTGCAGCACGAGGTGCGCGCGCCGCACGCCGAGGACGTCGAGCAGGCCGGCGAGGTGCCGGGCGTAGCCCTCGACGGTGTACTCGAAGGTGCGCGGCTTGTCGGCGTGGCCGAAGCCGGGCATGTCGGGCGCGATCACGCGCGCGAAGTCGGCCACCTGCGCGCCGAGGGGCTCCCAGTCCTGCGACGAGCCGGGATTGCCGTGGACGAACACCACCGCCTCGTCGCCCGCCGGTCCGCCCTCGCGCACCACCGATCGCACTCCGGCGACTGGAACGACGTGTTCACGCAGCGGGGTCGGCATGTGGGACCTCGGGCAGAGGGTCGGGATGCGGGGCCGGGGTCGCGGGCTCGCGGTGACGGCTGATCCAGGCGCCCCACGGCACGAAGAGCCAGAGCGTGAGCGTCACGAGCGCGAGGACGCGCTCGCTCGGCGGCGGCGCGCCCGCGCCGACGAAGGAGACCACCAGCAGCGCAAGCATCGCCCAGAGCGCCCAGCGCCCGGTGCGATCGCGGGCGCGAGTCCCCCGCACGTAGAGCGCGATGCCCATCGCGAACAGTCCCGCCTCGAGTGCCCACGTCGCCGCCACCGAGTTCCAGAGCCCGCCGCCCACGAGCCGGGAAGCGCCCGGCCAGAGCGGAAGGTCGGGGCGGTGCATCGGCGCGTCGAGCAGCCAGTGGCTCGCCACCAGCGCGCCGAGAACCCCCGCGGCCCGGCGGTCGCGCACCAGCAGGAAGGCTGCACCGCCGATGAGCGCCGCCCACCCCAGTGTCGTCACGAGACTGTGCGAGATGGGATACGACACGAAGTCGAGATCGCTCATCGCCATCAGTCCGGGCACGATGCGCACCTGCTCCAGCCCGAGCAGGAGGAGCACCGGCCACAGCAGGTCGAGGAACTGCGCGGCGAAGATCAGCGTGCCGAGCGACGTTCGCGGCGCGACGCGCGCGGCCGCGAGCGCGAGGCCGTAGTGGCCGAGGAACATGTGGGCCTCCCGACCTAGAAGGTCACCGTCTCGATGGTGCGGGCACGAACGGGGCAACCCGGGAGCAGTTCCGCGGGACGGAAGCGCCACCGCGCGACGCTCGAGCGCGCCGTGGGAAGCAGGTACGGGTCGCCGTCGACGATGCGCACGGTGGTGGAGTCGGCGCGGCCGAGCGTGTCGACCTCGAGGGCGAGCGTGGTGCGGCCGCGCAGCGAGGGATCGCGCAGCACGGGGGTGGCGAGCGCCACCGGCGGGCGGGCCCGCGGGGCGGCGAAGCGGTGCAGGGCGTCCCCCTGGGCCCGGGCGCCTGCGGGGGGGCATTCGCCGGCGCCGAGGGTGCGCACGGCGGGCGCCGGCGCCGCCGGCGGCGCTGCCTTCTTCGGTGCCGGTTGCGAGTCGGCCCGCGCGGAGTCGGCGGGAAGGCTGTCGGCTGCACGGCGTGCGCTGTCGGCCTGGGCCTGCCCGCGGGACGGCAGCAGCAGCATCAATACGACGATCGTGGCCTTCACGGCTTGCATGGGTCCTCCGGCCTGCGGGATATCCGTCCGCAATTTGCTCGATTTCCCGCCGTTCCATAAGATCGGTTCATAGACTCGAGGCTGTTTCACCCCGGCGGCAAGGTACGGCCCTGCCCACCGATCCGACGCTGGCCCGCCTCCTCAGTGCCCCCACGCCCGCCGAGCAGGACGAGGCGTGGCGGGAGTTCGTCGCGACCTGGAGCCGCCTGATCCTTCATACCGCGCGGGCTGTGCTGCACGACGGCGACGGTGCGATGGATGCCTATGCCTACATGCTGGATTGCCTGCGCGCGGACGGCTTCGCCCGGCTGCGCGCCTTTCGCGACGACGGCCGGGCGAAGTTCAGCACCTGGCTGGTCGTGGTACTCCGCCGCATGGCGCTCGATCACCGGCGCCAGCACGTGGGACGCGAGACGCCGGGCCGGACGAGCGAGGCGAGCGAACTGCGGCGCCGGCTCCACCTGCTTGCCGGCGAGGTGCTCGACGTGGGCGAGTCGGTCCCGGACCAGGGGGAGCGGGCCGACGACCTCGTGCAGCGATCGGAGATGACCGTCGCGCTGGGCAATGCGCTGGCCCGCCTCGACCCCCGGGACGCCCTCCTGCTCACGCTGCGGTTCGAGGAGGATCTTCCCGCCTCGCGGATCGCCGGCGTGATGGGGTTTCCGACCCAGTTCCACGTCTATCGACGCCTCAAGTCGGTTCTGGGCGAGTTGCGCGGGCAGCTGCAGCGGAGCGGCATCGACGGTCCGGCCCCGTGACCCGCAATTCCCCATCCGTCGTTCCGTTTCATCCAAGTCGAGCAGTTGATCCATACCCCAGATCGCAGGCGCCTCCATGTCGCATCTCGCTCCCGAGCTCATCGCGGCGTTCCTCGACCGGACGCTGAGCCCGGACGTGCGCCGGCAGGTCGAGGTGCACCTGGTCGAGTGCGAAGACTGTCGCCTCGAGGTGCTGGAGGTCCAACGCATCGCCGGCAGCGTCCCTGGGCCGCGTCGGTGGGCCGCCGTGCCGCTTCTGGCCGCGGCCGCCGCCGCGCTGGTGCTGGTGGTGACGCAGGTGGGCCCGCCGTCCACCTCTCCGCATCGCGAGCCGACGGTGCAGACGTCGGTCGCGCCCGCGACGTTGACGCCCGCGGGGCAGGTGCCTCGGCTCGAGCGGCTCACCTGGACATCGGTCGTGGGAGCGGAGCGCTACCGTGTGGCCGTCTTCGACACGGCGGGACAGGTGCTGTGGGACACGACGGTATCGGACACGACCGTCGTGGTGCCGGCGAGCGTCGCCGACGGGCTCGATGCCGCCGGCAGCTACTTCTGGTCGGTGCGGGCGCGCGTGGCGTGGGACCGCTGGACCGAATCGGGGCTGACCGGATTCCGCGTGTCGAACCCCGGCGCCGCGCCGTGACGCTGGCGGCGCTGCTCCTGCTTCCCCAGGTGCTGCTCGGCCAGCAGGCGAGCCAGGCCGAGGCACTGCGCGCGTTGGCGATGCGCGGCGACGAGGCGGCGCTGCGGGCGAGCGTGTCGCGGTCGCCCGTCGCCGCGCGCGAGGCGACGCAGCGCCTGCTCGAGCGCTCCGCCACGGGCGACGCCGCCGGCGACCGCGCGCTCGCGGGCGCCAACCGGCTCGCCGGCGCCATCGCCGTGGAGCATCGCGACTCGTTCCCGCTGCGCGAGGTGATGCGCTTCGCGAGCTGGTCGCCCGCGGAGCGGGGGGCCAAGGTGGCGGTGGACAGCCTGCGCCGCGCGGGCAACTCGGCGCTCGGTCGTGCGGGCTTCGCGGCGGCGCACCCGCTCTGGCAGGAAAGCGCGCGGCGCGCGCAGGCGCTTGGCGACACGGCGGGGATGGCCGCGGCCTACGGCAACATCGGCGCCGGCTACTACGGCGAGGGCGCGCTGGACAGCGCCGTGGCGTACTTCGACCGTGCCGCCGTACTCGCACACGCGGCGCGTGATGCGCGCACCGAGCTCAACGCGCTCGGCGGGCGCGCCAACGTGCTGCGCGATCGTGGCGAGTACGCCGCCGCGCGCACGGCGTACGAGCGCACGCTCGGGCTGCGCGAGCGCATCGGCGACGTGCGCGGCATCGCGGCCGATCGCACCAACCTCGGCATCCTGGCCATGGAGCTGGGTGACGCCGACGCGGCGCGCGCGTCCTACCTGGAGGCGATCGCGGTCAGCCGCCGGCATGCCCTCCGCGACGCCGAGGCCACGGCGCTCGTCAACCTGGGCGCGCTGGCCAGCGAGGAGGCCGAGTATGCCGACGCCGTCGCCCACGAGACGCGCGCGCGCCTCCTTTATCGTGAGCTCGGCGACCGGCAGGGCGAGGCCACGACGCTGCACAGCCTCGGTCTCCTGGAGCTCCGGCGCGGCGACTACCCCGCCGCGAAGCGGAAGCTCGAGGCCGCGCTTGCCCTGCATCGCGAGGTGGGACCCACCGCCGCAGCCGTGGCGGTGACGGCGGACCTCGCGCGCCTGAGTGCCGCGATGGGCGATCCACAGGCCGCGCGCGCGCATCTCGACCGCGCCCAGCGACTGGCGCGGCGCGGCGAGGGGCCGGGGCTCGAGGCCGACGTCGCGCTGCTGCGCGGCGACCTCGCGGCCGAGTACAACGCGTGGTCGGAGGCGAATGCGGCGTATCGCGAGGCCGCGTCGAAGTATCGGGCCACGGCCGACGTGGGTGGAGGCGCACGCGCACAGCATGGCCTCGGGCTCGTGCTGCTCGCCGACGGCGATGCGGCAGGTGCCGTCGGCGTGCTCGAGGTGGCCGCGCGCGAGTTCGACGCGGCCGGCGACACGCGGGGGATGGCGCTCGCGCAGCTGGATCTCGTGGCCGCGCTGGCGGAGGCAGGTGAGCGTGCACGCGCGCGGCGCACGCTCGCGACGGCGCAGGAGGCGCTTGAAAAGCTGAAGGACCCGGCCGGCGTCGCGGCATCCAGTGCGGTGCTGGCGGAGCTCGAGATGCAGGAGGGCCGGCCGGCCGCCGCCGAGGCGCTGTACCGGCGCGCGCTGCTGGAGCTGGGATCGCGGCCCGCCGCGAGCGTCTCCTGGGCCATCCACGCCGGGCTCGGCGATGC
>DASUOW010000316.1:0-2142 GCA_036276435.1 Gemmatimonadales bacterium | reverse complement strand
GCGATGATCGCCAGCACGAAGGAGCCCGGGGGCACCGGGCTCGTGGCCGTCGCCTCCAGCCTCGATTTCGGCTTCACCCGCGGCCTGCGCCTCGAGCCGGCGCGCGGGGGCGAGACGCGCGTGCACTACGTGCGGGTGTGGGTCACCGACAACGAGGGCCGCTGGCGCATCGTGGCCGACGTCGAGACGCCGGAACCCGCCGCCGCGGCACGGCCCGACGGCCCCGGTTGACGCGCCCTGCAGCACAGGGCATCGTTGTCCCCATCTGCAGCGCATCTCACAGCCACAGGAGCCGATGGCATGACCAATCCGACGGGTGACCTCAAGCCGGTGGCGCCGTCTCGCGTCGCGAAGGAGCTTGCGCATCTCACCTCGATGCGCCGCAACGGCGAGCTCGACCGGGACGAGTACGAGCACAAGTTCGCCCGCATGATCAGCGAGCTGCGCGACCGACGCATCGGCGGGACGCGGCAGGAGATCCACGACGCCATCAACCCGATGATCCAGGACGGGCAGATCGACCGCGCCGAGTACGAGCGCTTCGTCTCCCAGCTCGGCCTCGGCTGATGCAGCTGCGCTCCCTGGGCCGGGGAGCCGTGCCGGTCTCCGCCGTCGGCTACGGCGGCATGCACCTGTCCACGGCCACGGCCCGCCCGACGGAAGCGAACGCGATCCGCACCCTGCACGCCGCGCTCGACGCCGGCGTGACCCTCATCGACACCGCCGACGTGTACGCGCTCGACCACACCGAGATCGGCCACAACGAGCGCCTGATCGCGAAGGCACTGGCGGGCTGGTCGGGGCCCCGCGACGCCGTCATCGTCGCCACCAAGGGGGGCATGATCCGGCCCGACGGCCGTTGGGAGCGCGATGCGCGACCGGAACGGCTGCGGCGTGCCTGCGACCGGTCCCTCAAGGCCCTCGGCGTCGAGCGCATCGACCTCTACCAGCTGCACGCGCCCGATCACCAGGTGCCGTTCGAGGAGAGCGTCGGGACCCTCTTCGAGCTGCAGCGCGAGGGCAAGATCCGCTGGGTGGGGCTCTCCAACGTCTCCGTCGCGGAGATCAAGGCCGCCGAGGCGCTTGGCACCGTCACCGCGGTGCAGAACCGTCTCAGCCCGTTCTTTCGTGAAGCGCTCGAGACGGGCGTGGTGAAGTACTGCGCCGAGCGCGGGCTCGGGTTCCTCGCCTACAGCCCCACGGGGGGCGGGCGGCTCACCAAGCGGCTGCCCGACCACCCCGTGCTCGCCCCGATGGCGCGGGAACTGGGCGTGTCGGCGCACGCACTCGTCATCGCGTGGGCGCTGGCCCAGGCCGACTGCGTCATCCCCATTCCGAGCGCGCGCACGCCGGAGCACGCGGTGGACAGCGCCCGCGCCGCCGACCTGACCCTGAGTGCCCGGGACCTGGCCGCCATCACCGACGCGGCGTTCGACAGGACCTAGCCGCTCCCCTTAAGTTTCCGTCATGCCCATCTCCACGCGTCGCGCCACGCCCACCGTCCACGTCGGCTCGGTGGCCGTCGGCTCCTGCCACCCGATCGTCGTCCAGTCGATGACCAACACCGACACGGCGGACGTGGTCGGCACGGTGCGGCAGGTCGCGGCCCTCGCGCAGGCGGGCAGCGAGGTGGTGCGCGTCACGGTGAACCACGACGAGGCGGCCCGCGCGCTGCCGGAGATCGTCGAGGGGCTCGACCGCATCGGCGTCACGGTGCCGATCGTGGGCGACTTCCACTACAACGGGCACCTGCTGCTGCGGAAGTATCCCGACTGCGCGCGCGCGCTCGCGAAGTACCGCATCAACCCGGGCAACGTCGGCGGCAAGCACGCCGACACGAACTTCCGCAGCATCATCGACGTCGCGCTCGAGCACGCGAAGCCGGTGCGCATCGGCGTGAACTGGGGCTCGCTCGACCAGATCCTCCTCACCGAGCTGATGGATGCCAACGCGACGCTCGCCGAGCCCGCCGCCGCGCGCGACGTGATGATGGAGGCGATGGTGCAGAGCGCCCTGCGCTCGGCGGCGCTGGCCGAGTCGGCGGGGATGGCGCACGATCGCATCATCCTGAGCGCCAAGGTGTCGGGCGTGCAGGACCTCATCGACGTGTACCGCATGCTCGCCGCGCGCTGCGACTACCCG
>DASUOW010000315.1:0-3458 GCA_036276435.1 Gemmatimonadales bacterium | reverse complement strand
TGCTCGGCTACGTGAACCAGTTCAAGACGCGCACCACGTCGATGATCAAGGCCTACTGCAAGTAGCTCGCAGGCCGATCGCAGGGGGTTGCCGGAGGGGGGTGGGGCGGCTAGCTTCACCCCCCGCCGTACCGGGGGCTGTAGCTCAGCTTGGTTAGAGTGCCGCACTGTCACTGCGGAGGTCGCGGGTTCGAGCCCCGTCAGCCCCGTTCGCTCGTCGCACCCCGTCCGGTTGGGCGGGGTGCCGTCGTTTCCGGCCCCTGCCGCGTGGCCCCGTGACCCTGCCGGACCGCAGTTCCGCGCCGCATGACCCCGTGCTGCTCGCCGAGATCCGCGAGGCGGCCCGCGACGCGCGGCGCATCGTCGATGGAACGGTGGGCTTCGGCGGCCACGCCGAGGCGCTGCGTGCCGACGGCGCCGAGCTGCTGGTCGTCGATCGCGACCCGGAGGCGCTCGCCTTCGCCCGTCGGCGCCTCGGCGAGCACGGTGTGCGCTACCTGCAGGCGCCCTTCGATGCGCCGGCGGTCCTCGAGGCCGTGACGGCGTTCCGTCCCGACTTTATCCTTCTCGATCTCGGCGTCTCGTCGCTGCAGCTGGACGCGGACCAGCGCGGCTTCAGCTTCCGGCCGGGCGTGCCGCTCGACATGCGCATGGCCGGGCAGGGCCAGAGTGCGGCCGACCTGCTGGGCCACGCGCCGCCGAAGGAACTCGAGCGGATCTTCCGCGACTACGGCGACGAGCGACGGGCGGCGGCGCTGGCGCGCGAAGTGGTGCGGCGGCGTGAGCGCTCACCGTTCTCCGTCAGCGACGACTTCGTGAACGCGATCCGTGCCGTGCTGGGGCCACGATCGGGACCAGGAGACTTCGCGCGCCTCTTCCAGGCGGTGCGGATCGCGGTCAACGACGAGCTCGGCCGGCTCGAGCGCGTGCTGCCGGCGTTCCGCGACGCGCTCGTGCCGGGTGGCAGGCTCGCCGTGATCAGCTACCATTCCGGCGAGGATCGGCTGGTGAAGCAGTCGTTCCGCCGCTGGAGCGACGTCTGCACCTGTCCGCCCGGCCTGCCGGTGTGCGTGTGCGGGCAGGTGCCGCTGGGCACCACGGTGCCGCACCGGGCGGTGACGGCCGGCGACGACGAGGTGGCCAGGAATCCCCGGGCACGCAGTGCCAAGTTGAGGATCTTCCGCGTGAACGATGCGACTTAGGGGCCGGCACTACCTGATGTTCTGGCTGCTGCTCTTCCTGGTGGTGGCCGGCGCGGTCACCCTGCGACAGAGCGCCGCCATCCGGCTCGCCACGTCGCTGCGGGTCCTGCGGGAGGAGCGCGCCACCCTCGAGGCGCGGCAGGCCGACCTGCGCCGCCGCATCAGCGAGGCGCAGAGCCGTGGCTCGCTCGCGCGCGTCGCCGAGAACCTGGGGCTCCACGAGCCCGTCGACTCCGAGATCACCCCGCTGCTGGTCCCCCGCGCCCGGCCGAGAGCCGAGTGATGGCGCGTCCCACGCTCCGCATCTCGTTCCTGCAGGCGTGCCTGCTGCTTGGCTTCGGGCTCGTGCTCGGGCGCGCCGCGCAGCTGCAGCTGTTTCAGGGCGACCAGTGGGCGCAGAAGGCGGAGCAGCAGCGCACCACGCGCGACACGCTCGAGGCGCGGCGCGGCTCCATCTACGACCGTCGCGGCACGCCGCTCGCCGTCACGCAGGAGTTCTACCATGTCGGGGTGGCGCCGAACGAGGTGAAGAACCGCCGCGAGGTCGTGAAGCTCGTCTCGCGCGCGCTGCGGGTCCCGGCGGGCGAGCTCGAGCGGCGCATGCGCACGGAGCGCTACGTCTACTATCACGGCCCGTTCACGGCCACCGACATCGAGCCGCTGCGGAAGCTCAAGGGCGTGCACGCGCAGGGCAGCTACCGCCGCTCCTACCCGACCCAGAGCATCGCCGCCCCCGTGGTGGGCCGGCTCGACGCCGACAGCGGCACCGGCGGGTCGGGACTCGAGCGCGCGCTGGACGCGCTGCTCACGGGGCGGCCCGGCGAGGCGGTGTTCCTCCGCGACCGGCGCGGCCGGCGGCTCGAGTCGCCGGCCCGGCGCGTGCGCGAGCCCGTGCCCGGCAACGACGCCTGGCTGACGATCGACTACTCGCTGCAGGACATCGCGGAGCGCGCCCTCGAGGATGCGCTGCACGACCTGGGCGCGGAGGGCGGCGACATCGTCGTGCTCGACCCGCGCACGGGCGAGGTGCTCGCGATCGCGTCCCGCCAGGCGTCGGGCGTGGGCGCCCGGCCCACCGCCTTCACCGACCCCTTCGAACCGGGCTCCACCGCCAAGCTCTTCACGGCCGCCGCGCTGCTGCGCCTCCGCCGGGTGGACAGCACCGACGCGGTGAGCGGCCACTGCGGCAAGCTCGTCGTCGCCACCAGCGCGCGCGCGACGCGCGTCATCACCGACACGCACAAGGAGTGCGGCGAGATGACGCTGTCCGAGGCCATCACCGTGTCGAGCAACGTCGCGATGGCGCAGTTCTCCCAGCGGCTGAACGTGACCGAGCAGTTCACCGCGCTGCGCGACTTCGGCTTCGGCAGCCCGACGGGCATCGAGTTTCCGTCGGAGTCGCGCGGCGCGCTCAAGGCCCCCGAGGACTGGCAGGCCACCTACACCCGGGCCAGCGCGGCGATGGGCTACGAGTTCGGCGTGACCGCGCTGCAGCTCGCCGCCGCGTACGGCGCCATCGCCAACGACGGCGTGCTGCTGGCCCCCACGCTGGTGCGCGAGGTGCGGGCGCACGACGGCCGCCTGCTGTACCGCCACCAGCCGGAGCCGGTGCGGCGCGTCATCCCGTCCGACGTGGCGGCGACGCTGATGCGCTACATGCGCCAGGTGGTGAGCACGGAGGGCACCGCGCGGGGTGCCCAGCTGGCCAACTACGAGGTGGCCGGCAAGACGGGTACGGCACGCCGCTTCGTCGATGGACGCTACCAGGGCTACACGGCGTCGTTCGCCGCGCTGTTCCCGGCGGACGACCCGCAGTTGGTCATCGTGGTGAAGATCAACAACCCCACGAAGGGCTCGTACTACGGCGGCGCGACCGCGGCCCCGCTCACCAAGCAGATGCTCGAGCGCATGCTCGCCGCGCGCAACCCGGCGCTCGACTTCAAGCGCCTCCATGACACCGAGCCCGTGCCGCTCGCCATCCGCGAGGTGCGCCCGCCGGAGGCGGTGGCCCCGGTGATGCGCGTGAGCTGGCCGTATCGCGACCGTGACACCACCGCCGCCACGCCGACGCTGGTGCCGGAGGTGGCGGGGCTGGGCGTCCGCGAGGCCGTGCTGGCGCTGCACCGGAAGGGATTCCACGTCACGGTGCACGGCACCGGCGTCGTGTCCCGGATCAGCCCCGCCGCCGGCGCGTCGGCCGCGCGGGGCACCACCGTCCACCTCTGGACCGACGAATGACGCTCCCGGGTCCCGCGCT
>DASUOW010000314.1:0-11958 GCA_036276435.1 Gemmatimonadales bacterium | reverse complement strand
CCGGTCTACGAGGCGCTCGGCGTGGCGCGCCAGCTGCCGGTGCCGCGCTGGTCGGGCATCATCGTGGAGCCGCGGGTCGATCGCGTACTCGGCAAGTTCGGCATCGAGCTCGCCGAGCTGCTCGAGGCGGAAGGCGTCGCCGAGGCGCGCATCGTGCGCGACCAGCTTCCGGAGGAGGTCACGGGCCCGATCGCGCGCCTGCGCGAGGCCATCGAGCGCGAGTACACGGCGCTCGCCGGCGGTGCGGCGTCCGTCGACCCGACGCTCGAGAAGTCGGTGCTCGGCTCGCGCGGGACCGCGCTGCACGGGCTGCAGGACGTCGAGAAGAAGGTGCTGCAGCACCTCAAGCGGCGCCGGGAGACGGAGCTCGCCCAGGTCAGCCGGGTGCGCACGGCCGTCCGTCCCGGGGGCCGGCCGCAGGAGCGAGTGGTCACCATCGGCTCGTTCCTCGCCCGCCTGGGGCCGGGACTGCTCGATGCGCTCCTGGTCGAGATCGGCGCCTGGTACGCGAAGGCTCTTGAAGCGCCCGTGCGCGTGTCCTAGAATCGAGCCATGTCCTTCATCGCGCTGATCCTCCTCGTCGCACTCCTGATCCCGATCATGGGCATCCTGATCGATTCGCCGATCGGGCGTGCGCTGGCGCGGCGCCTCGAGGGACCCGACCAGACCCCGCCGGCCATCACCGACCTCGCCCGCAAGGTGGAGTTGCTGGAATCCGAGGTGGACGACCTGTCGCGCGCCGTGCAGAACCTGCAGGAGGAGAACCAGTTCCTCCAGCGCCTCATCGAGGACGCGCCGAACCGCACCCTGCCACCGCCGAAGACCCCCTGACCGACGCCAAACGCCCCCGCCGCTCCAGCGGCACGGCGCTCATGGTCGCGCTCGGCATCCTGCTGAGCCGGGTCGTCGGGCTCGTCCGCACCCGCATCTTCGGGCACTACCTCGGCACCGGCGACGCCGCGGACGCCTTCACCACGGCGTTCCGCATCCCGAACATCCTGCAGAACCTGCTGGGCGAGGGCGCCCTGTCGGCATCGTTCATCCCGGTCTACGCCGGCCTGCTCAACCGCGACGATCCCGAGTCGGCGCGGAAGGTGGCGCGCGCGGTGGGCGCGCTGATCGCGCTCCTCACCACGCTGGCCGTGGCGGTCGGCGTGCTCGCGGCGCCGTGGCTGACCGACCTCGTGGCGGGCGGCTTCGAGGGCGAGAAGCGCGCGCTCACCGTGCGCCTCGTGCGCATCCTGTTCCCGGGCGCGGCGCTGCTGGTGCTCTCGGCGTGGTGTCTCGGGATCCTCAACAGCCATCGCCGCTTCTTCCTCTCGTACGCGGCGCCGGTGTCGTGGAACGTGGCGATGATCGCGGCCCTCCTCGGCTGGGGGCCGTCGAGCGATCCCGAGCAGCTGGTGCGCTACGTGGCGTGGGGCTCGGTGGCGGGCAGCCTGCTGCAGGTGCTCGTCCAGCTCCCGATGGTGCTCAAGGTGCTCGGCGGGCTGGCGGGCTCCATGCGCGGCGTGTCGCAGCACGTGGGCATCGTGATGCACAACTTCGGCCCCGCGGTGCTCAGCCGCGGCGTGGTGCAGATCAGTGCCTACATCGACACGCTCATCGCCTCGTACCTGCCCACCGGCGGCCAGTCCTCGCTCGGCTATGCCCTGACGCTCTACAACCTGCCGGTGAGTCTCTTCGGCATGTCGGTGTCGGCGGCCGAGCTCCCCGAGATGGCGGGCGACGAGGGGGCAGGGGAGGAGCGTTCGGCGTACCTGCGCGAGCGCCTGCGCCTCGGCCTGCGGCAGATCGCGTTCTTCGTGGTGCCGACCACCTGGACCTTCGTGTTCCTGGGCCACGTCGTGGTGGGCGCGCTGTACCAGAGCGGCCGGTTCACCGCCTCCGACACGAATTTCGTCTGGGCGATCCTGGCCGGCTCCTCGCTGGGCCTGCTCGCCACCACGCTCGGCCGCCTCTACTCCTCGACCTTCTACGCCCTGCACGACACCCGCACACCGTCGCTCTACGCCCTCGTGCGCGTGGGCATCAACGTGGCCCTCGGGTGGTTCCTGGCGCTGCATGCGCCGCGGCTGCTCGGGGTGGAGCCGCGGTGGGGGGCGGCGGGCCTGACGATCGCGTTCAGCATCACCGGCTGGCTCGAGTTCGGGCTGCTCCGGCGCGCGCTGGTACGGCGCATCGGCACGCCGGCCCCCAACAAGGGCTACCTGCTGCGCCTGTGGACGGCCACCGGCACGGCGGTGATCGTGGGGTGGAGCCTGCTGCTGGTCCTGGGAGATCTCCATCCGATACCGCGCGCCGTCGCGGTCCTCGGCGCGTTCGGATTCGCCTATCTGGGCATGACGCTGGCCCTCAAGGTGCCCGAGGCCGCGGCACTGCTGCGCCGCGTGCGCCGCCGGGCCGGCCAGCCGGCCTGACCGGGTGGCGAGGCCGGATCCGTCCCGCGACCTTTCAGCCATGACTGGTCCGGCCGGCACGCGCCCGGAGGAGGATGGGGATGCCCTCCAGCGCAGACTCGACACGCTTCCCGACGGTCCCGGCGTCTACCTCTGGAAGGACGCCGACGGGGCGGTGCTCTACGTGGGCAAGGCGAAGCGGCTCCGCTCGCGGGTGCGCAGCTACTTCGCCCCCGACGCGTACGAGCCGCCGAAGCTGCGCGTGCTGCGCCGCCACATCGCCGACGTCGAGACGATCGTCACGGAGAGCGAGGCGCAATCGCTCATCCTCGAGAACAACCTCATCAAGGAATACCAGCCGCGCTTCAACGTGCGGCTGAAGGACGACAAGAGCTATCCGTCCATCGCGGTCACGGTGGGGGAGGCGTTCCCGCGCGTGCTCGTGACCCGGCGGCGGGACATCGAGGGGGCGCGGTACTTCGGGCCCTACACGGACGTGGCGCAGCTGCGGCGGACCCTGGCGATCGTCCGGCGCATCTACACCATGCGCAGCTGCCACGACGACCTGCCGCACGAGCAGCGGGATCGGCCGTGCCTCGATTACCACATCGGCCGCTGCAAGGCGCCCTGCGTCGGCCTGCAGAGCGAGGCGGACTACCGCGCCATGGTCAACGACCTGCTCGGGTTCCTCGAGGGGCGCACCCAGGACCTGCGCCAGCGCGTGCGCCAGCACATGGCCGACGCGGCGGCGCGCGAGGACTACGAGCGCGCCAAGGAGTACCGCGACGCGCTCCGCTGGCTCGAGACCGTGGACGAGAGCCAGGGCTCCGTGGAGATCGTGGGCACCGGCGACGCGGACGCCATCGGCTACGCGCGCGACGGCGACGACGCGGTCGGCGTGCTGCTCCGCGTGCGCGACGGGCGCGTCATCGGCCGCGAGCACAAGTTCCTCGAGAACGTCGACGACGAATCGGACGCGGAGATCCTCAAGGTGCTCCTCGTGCGCTACTACCTCCCCACGGAGGGGCGCGCCGCGCGCGTCGCACTGCCGTTCACGCCCGACGACATGGAGCTGTTCCAGCAGGTGGCGCCCGACGTCCAGTGGCACGTGCCGCAGCGCGGCACGCTGCATCGCTGGCTCGTGCTCGCGGAGCAGAACGCGCGGCACCTGCTGGAGAGCCTGCGGCTCGAGTCGTTCGAGACGGAGGAGCGCGCGGGCGATCCGGTCTACGCCCTGGGCCGCGACCTCGGCCTGCAGAAGGTGCCGCGCAGCTTCGTGTGCATCGACATCTCGCACAACGCCGGGCGCGACATCGTCGGCTCGCTGGTGTGGTTCGAGGCCGGCCGGCCGAAGAAGGCCGAGTACCGGAAGTTCAAGATCAAGGGGCTCGCGCAGCAGGACGACTACGCCGCCATCCACGAAGTCGTCACGCGCTACGCGAGCCGGCGGCAGTCGGAGGGGAAGCCGCTGCCCGACCTCTTCGTCATCGACGGCGGCCGCGGCCAGCTCAATGCGGCACTCGACGCGGCGCGACAGGCGGGGCTCACCGGCATCCCGTTCGTGAGCCTCGCGAAGCGCGAGGAGGAGGTGTATTTCCCCGACCGGGACGAGCCGCTGCGCCTGTCGCGGCGGAGCCCGTCGCTGCGCCTGCTGCAGCGCGCCCGCGACGAGGCACACCGCTTCGGCCTCAGCTTCAGCCGCCAGCAGCGCAGCAAGCGCACGATCACCTCGGAACTGCTCAACGTCCCCGGCGTCGGGGCCAACCGCCGGCGGCAGCTGCTCGAGCGGTTCGGGAGCCTGGCGGGCATCCGGTCCGCCACGGTGGCCGAGCTCGCGAGCGTCCCCGGCATCTCCACCCGGCTCGCGGAGCGCATCCTCGAGCACCTGAAAGGCACCGCCTGACATGACCTTCGACTGGACGCTCGCCTGTCCCGCCTGCGGCAACGCCGCCACGGCGGAGGGCCTTCCGACGGTGTGCGGGAACTGCGGGCAGCCCTGGCTCGTGCGTTACGATCGCGGGATGCCGGACGTGAAGGTCCGCGCGGAGGTGCGGCGCGGGCAGGGGATGTGGCGCTTCCGGCCGCTGCTGCCCATCGCCCCCGGCGAAACACCGGTCACTCTCGGCGAGGGCGACACGCCG
The DNA here is from genome assembly GCA_036276435.1 of Gemmatimonadales bacterium. GTDB lineage: Bacteria > Gemmatimonadota > Gemmatimonadetes > Gemmatimonadales > GWC2-71-9 > JAGGAG01. The sequence continues at coordinate 7,418 of DASUOW010000314.1, read as the reverse complement.
CTGCTGCCGCTGCCTCGTATCGGGGCCGAGTACGGCATCCCGGACCTGTGGCTGAAGGACGAGGGCGCCAATCCCACCGGCTCGTTCAAGTCGCGCGGCATGAGCGCCGCCGTCACGCGCGCGGTCGCCGCCGGCGCCACCCGCTTCGTGACGCCCACGGCGGGCAATGCCGGCGTGGCGCTTGCCGCCTACGCGAGCCGGGCCGGCTGCGAGGCGAAGGTGTTCGCGCCGCGCACCACGCCGGCGCTGCTCGTGCGCCAGGCGCGCCTCTTCGGCGCCGACGTGGAGCTGGTCGACGGGCACATCGGCGACTGCGGCAAGCTCGCGGCCGCGTGGAGCCGGGAGACCGGCGCCTTCAACGTCTCCACGCTGCGCGAACCGTATCGCATCGAGGGGAAGAAGACGCTCGGGCTCGAGCTCGCGATGCAGTACAACTGGCAGCTGCCGGACGTGATCATCTATCCCACGGGCGGCGGCACCGGCCTCATCGGCATGTGGAAGGCGTTCGAGGAGCTGCTCGCCATCGGCTGGGTGGCGGGCACCGCGCCGCGGATGTTCAGCGTGCAGTCCACCGGGTGTGCGCCCGTGGTGCGCGCCTTCGAGCAGGGGGCCGACCGCTGCGAGCCATGGGCCGATCCGTGGACCATCGCCAGTGGGCTGCGGGTGCCGGGCCCGCTCGGCGATCGGCTCATGCTGCGCGCGCTGCGCGAGAGCGGCGGCAGCGCCATCGCGCTCGACGATGCCGTGCTCGACGCGGAGGCCAGCCGCGTCACGGCCGCCGAGGGGATCGACCTCTCGCCGGAGGGCGGGGCGGCGCTCGCCGCTGCGAGGCACCTGCGCGAGCGCGGGGCCATCGGCCCCGAGGAGCGGGTGCTGGTCTTCAACACCGGGGCCGGCTGGCTCTACCGCGAATAGGACCTCGGTTTGCCCGGGGTCCGCGGGCGGGCGATATTTTCGGCCCATGACGTCTCGTCCCTTCGCCATCCTCGACCCGGCCGCCGGCATCAGCGGCGACATGCTGCTCGGCGCCCTGATCGACGCAGGCGCGCCCGTGGCCTGGCTCGAGTCGCTGCCTGGCCGTCTGGGCCTGCAGGGCGTGCGGGTGGAGATCGGCCGGGTGGACCGCGCCGGACTCACCGCCACCAAGGTGGACGTGCGGCTGGCCTCCGGCCAGGTCGAGGGACCCCACGATGTGGTCGAGCCGCACGCGCACGGCCACGAGAGCCACGGGCATGACCACCATGGGCATGACCATCACCAGGGACACGGCGCCCCTGCGTCACACGCGCATCGTCACATCGGCGATCTGATCGCGCTCGTGCAGCGGGCGCCGCTCAGTCCCTGGGTGCGCGAGCGCGCCGTACGCGCCTTTCGCCTCCTCGGCGAGGCGGAGGGGCGGGTGCACGGCTGCCCGCCGGACCAGGTCGCGCTGCACGAGGTGGGCGCCGCCGATGCCATGGTCGACATCGTCGGGGGCATCGAGGGCTTCGAGCGTCTCGGGGTGACGCAGATCCATGCCCGCCCCCTGACGCTCGGCTCCGGCTGGGTCCGGGCGTCGCATGGGATCCTGCCGGTGCCGACGCCGGCGACTGCGATCCTGATCGAGGGCCTCGAGGTCCGGGAGAGTGGTCCGGTGGTGGGGGAGGCCACGACACCGACGGGCGCCGTGCTGCTCCGGGTACTGGGCGCCGGGGCGCCGCCTGCCCGCTGGCGGAGCCTGCGCTCCGGCTGGGGCGCCGGCGGACGGAATCCCGCCGGCTACGCCAACGCCCTGCGCCTGACCCTGGCGGAGCCAGTGGTGGAAGCCGGTGAAATCACTATTCTAGCAACCGACGTCGACGACCTCAGTCCGGAGTATCTGGAACCGTTGCGCGCTGCGTTGGTCGAAGCGGGGGCGCTCGACGTGCAGCTCTGGCCCACGCAGGCCAAGAAGGGTCGCGCGGGGTTCCGGATCGAGGTTATGGTGTCCCCTGAGGGAGTCGATCAGGTGACCGAGGCGCTCTTCCGCCACAGCACGACGGCCGGCCTCCGGCGCTGGACCGCGGAACGGGTGACCCTCGCGCGACGCGAGATTCTGGTGGAGCTGGAACAAGGCATGTCGGTGCGGGTCAAGGTGTTGGAGGGCCCGGGCGGAACTCGAGTCAAGCCCGAGTTCGACGACGTGGCGCGGGTGGCCGAGCAGACGGGACGCCCGGCCATCGACGTGGCAAAGGAGATGCAACGTGCGGCCCTGATACAGCTTGGTGCCAACGGTGGCGCCGCTGGGTGGGCCCTGAATCAGGAGTTGTGAGCGATCATGAAGAAGCCTCTCGTACTGGCGGCTTTCCTCGTCCCGGTGGTGACCATGCCGGTGGCCGCGCAGGGCGCCGATCCCGTCGGCCCCATCGTCTCACAGGCCATGTTCGCGCAGACCGGTGGCAAGTACGTCGCCCCGAAGTGCTCCGCCGACAAGGGCAAGCACTTCAAGGTGTCGAGCGGCGCCACCTACCTGAAGTCGGCGATCACCGAGGGCGTTGACGTCGCGCCCAAGCTGCTCGAGTCGGGTGAGAAGGTGACGCTCGAGGCCATTACGAGCGAGGGTCAGGACAAGGCGGCATCCGCCTGGTACACGCTCGGCCGCATCCGCCTGTTCCAGGGCAACGTGGTCGGCGCCGACAGCGCGCTGAAGCGGGCCCTGGCGCTCGCGCCGGACTGCAAGGACGAGGTGGACCTGCTGCGTCGCATCGCCTACGTGCCGCTGGTCACCGAGGCGCAGAAGCAGGCCGACGCCAAGAACCCCAAGGCTGCCGCCGACCTGTACCGCCGCGCCGCCGAGGTCTACCCATCCTCGCCGTTCGCGACCTACAACCTCGCGACGCTTTATGCCGAGGAGAAGCAGGCCGACAGCGCCGTGAAGTACTTCCAGGCCGCCGCGAAGAGCACCTCGGCCGATACCAATGACGTGAAGGTGCGGAAGCTCGCCGAGTTCAACGCGGCGGTGCTCATGCTCAACACCGGCAAGTCGGCCGAGGCCGTGCCGATCCTCGAGCGCTACGTGCAGGACAACCCCACCGACCAGGACGCCAAGCGTGGCCTCGCGCAGGCGTACCGTGCCACGGGCCAGGCCGAGAAGGCCCGAGCGCTCGATGCGCAGACGGGTGTCTCGACGGCGGCCGGCCCGACCGAGAACACCGCGCTCAAGGACGTGCTGGCGGCCTTCAACGCCAAGGACTATCCCACGGCGCTGCAGAAGTCCGAGGCCGCGCTGGCCGGCGATCCCAACAACACCACCGCGCTCACCGCGGCCGCCTTCTCGGCGTACCAGCTCAAGGACGGACCGCAGCTCGTGAAATACGCCGAGAAGCTGAACAGCCTGGAGCCGGCCAACGAGGACGCGCTCAAGCTGCTGAGCAACGGCTACAAGCTCACCAAGCAGGTCGACAAGGCCACGGGCGTGGGCGAGAAGATCCTCTCGCTGCCGATGCACGTGACGATGACGGGGCTCACGCTGTCCGCGACCGGCGCCAACCTGAGCGGCGTCGCCACCGGGCGCGAGGCACTCGATGCCAAGACCACGAAGCCGCTGACGCCCAAGGCCCAGACGCTCGTCTTCGAGTTCACCGACAAGGCGGGTACGGTGGTTTCGACGCAGGAAGTGGCCGTGCCGGCGCTGGCGAAGGACCAGAAGCACGACTTCACGATCGATGCCAAGGGCGAGGGCATCACCGGGTACCGCTACAAGGTGAAGACCTGAGCCGGGAGACTCTGCCATGACGACCTCGGCGGCCGCTGCCGGGCTGACCACGACCAAGTCGCCGTTCATCGAGCAGGCGCAGGCGCACGGCGACCTGTACATCGAACAGCCGTACGACCTCTACACGGCCGAGAACCACGAGGCGTGGCGGCAGCTGTACGCGCGGATGGAGGGTCGCTGGCAGCGGTACGCGAACGAGCGGTTCCTGGAGGGGATCGGGAGCCTCTGCCTCGATCCCCGCCAGGTGCCGAGGCTCGACGACGTGAACCGCTTCCTCAGCCCGCTCACCGGCTTCAAGGCGAAGGCGGTGAGCGGGTACGTGCCGTCGTTCCACTTCTTCGATTGCCTGCGGAATCGCGAGTTCCCGACCACGATCACCATCCGGGACGCCGCCTCGCTCGACTACCTGCCCGAACCCGACATCTTCCACGACATCGCCGGCCACGTGCCGATGCACACCGACCGCGCCTTCGCCGACACGCTGGTGCGCTTCGGCGACTGCGCGCACACGGCAGTGGAGATCGTCTCCGGCATCAAGGACGAGCGCGAGCGCGTCCGCCGGATGACGAGCATCTACAAGGCGATGGCGCGGTTCTTCTGGTTCACGGTGGAGTTCGGGCTGATGCGCGGACCGGGAGGGAAGGGGCTGCGCGTCTACGGCAGCGGCCTGCTGAGCTCGTACGGCGAGATCGCCTACAGCATCGACGCGCCCGAGGTGCAGCGCTACCCGCTCCAGCTCGAGTGGGTGATCAACCAGTATTTCGAGATCGACCACTACCAGCCGCTGCTGTTCATCGTCGAGAGCTTCGACCACCTGTTCGAGCTGGTGAGCGAGCTCGAGCGGTGGATGCGCGACGGCCGCCTCGACAACGTCTCACCCGGCGAGCCCGAGGTGAGCGAGCCGGACCTCAAGAGCTTCCTCGAGGCCGGCGTCTAGCGCCAGCGGAAGAGCCTGAGGGCGAGCAGGAAGGTCCCCGCGGCCCAGGCCACGAGGATCGCCAGCTCGCCCGCCACGGCACCGAGCCCAGCCCCCTCCAGCATGTTGGCCCGCAGCGCGTCGTTCACCGCGGTGAGCGGCAGCGCCTGCACGAACGGCTGGATGGCCGCCGGGAAGCGGCTCGACGCGAAGAACACCCCCGAGAACACCCACATCGGCAGCATGGCGAGGTTCATGAGTCCCGACGCGCCCTCGGTGGTCTGGGGGCGGGCGGCGATGAGCACGCCCAGGCCGCAGAAGGCGAGCGCGCCCAGCAGCGTGATGAGCGCGAGCACCGCCAGCGGCCCGCGGAGCGGCACCCCGAATCCGTAGTGCGCCACGCCCACCAGCACCACCACCTCGAGCACGAGGAACACGAGGCGCGAGAGCAGGAACGAAAGCAGGAACTGCGCGCGCGACATCGGCGTCGCGACGAGGCGCTTCAGCAGCTTCTTGCTCCGCGCCGAGACGATGCTGAAGCCGATGGCCCAGATGCCGCTGCCCATGAGGTTCATGCCCAGGAGCCCGGGCATGAAGAAGTCGATGTAGCGCGCGCCTCGCTCGGCGACCCGCACGTCCTCGACGCCCAGCGGGTCGATGCGCCCCGCCGAGCGCTGCAGCGCCCCATCGGCGAGCAGCCGCGCGATGCGCGCCTCGGGGCGGGTGGGATCGTAGCGATACTGCACGCCGTACTCGCCCGGGATCACCAGCACGTCGATCTTGCCGGTGGCGAGCGCCGTGGCCGCCGAGGCGCTGTCGACGGGCAGCGGGACGAGGCCTTCCGTGCCGGCGAGCCCGGCGATGGCGGAGGCGGCGGGCTCGGGGTCTGCGGCGTCCTGCAGCACGCCCACCACGCGCACCTCGGGCGGCCGGGCCCGGAACGCCACCGCGAGGCCGGCGGCGAGCAGGAGCGGGAAGACGAAGGTCCAGAAGACGGCCTCCGGCTCGCGGATCACCTCGCGCAGCCGGGTGAGGGTGAGCTGCACCAGGGAACCGCTCCGTGGCGCGACCGGCGGGCGGGCGAAGACCTCCTTCGCGGTGATCGGCGACTCAGCCATCGCGCAGCTGCCGTCCGGTGAGCGACACGAACACGTCCTCGAGCGTCGGGGAATGCGTGCGCAGCTCGGCGAGCGGGATGCGCGCGCGCTCGAGGTGCGCGAGAAGCTCGGGGACCGTCTCGTGCACCGCGCGCACGGCGAGTTCCACGCCGCCGTCCACCTGCCGCGCGAGGCGCACGCCGGAGAGCCCGCTCAGGCTGGCCATGTCCACCGGGACGTCGTCGCCGGGGACGAAGTGCAGGATGTGCTCCGCGCCCAGCGACGCGATGAGCTCGCGCGGCGTACCGAGCGCGATGACGCGCCCGTGGTCCACGATGGCGATGCGATCGCAGAGCCGCTCGGCCTCGTCCATGTAGTGGGTGGTGAGCAGCACCGTGCGGCCGGTGGCCTTGAACTGCTCGACCAGGTCCCAGAGCTGGCGGCGGGACTGGGGGTCGAGGCCCGTGGTGGGCTCGTCGAGGAAGAGCAGCTCGGGATCGCCGACGAGGGCGCAGGCGACGGCGAGGCGCTGCTTCTGTCCTCCCGAGAGCGTTCCCACGCGAGCCCCTCGCTTCTCGCCCAGCGCCACCAGGGCGACGACGTCCTCGACGGGGCGGGCGCGATGGTAGAAGCTCTGGAAAAGGGTGAGCGTCTCCTGCACGGTGAGCTTCTCGGAGAGCTGCGTTTCCTGCAGTGCGATGCCGAGCCGCTGGCGGAGGCCATCGGGATCATCGGTCCAGGTGCGGCCGAGGACGCGGACCTCGCCCGCATCGGGGGCAGTGAGTCCCTCGCAGATCTCGATGGTGGTCGTCTTGCCGGCCCCGTTGGGACCCAGCAGGCCGAAACACTCGCCGGTGCGGACCTCGAGATCGAGGCCGGCCACGGCGACGGTCGGGCCGAACGACTTGCGCAGCTCGCGCACGAGGAGCGCGGCGTCTCGCGGAGAGGCGGGCGTCATGAGGCCCGCATTGTAGCCGGGAGCGAGCCGCGTCGTTAGTCTTGCCCGATGCTCAACCCCGATCCGGCGCCCCCACTGGCGGGCGACACCACTTTCGCCGAGCGCGTGCGCGCCGCGGTCATCGTCCTCGAGCAGCTCGTCGCCGACCGCACCCTGCTGGCCCACGTGCCGACGGAGGATCAGCGTCGCCTGCTGCGGGCCGCCGGCGACGTCCTGACGCCCGATGCCCGGTCGCGGCGCCGGCTCGTCAAGGCCACCATCCGCCTCCAGAAGGCCGCCCGGGTCAATCGTGACGAGGGCGCGCTCCGCGCGACCGGCATCAGGCGCCTGCGGAAGCAGGGCGACTTCAACACGCCGAACGTCTTTCCGCCGCGCGATTTCCGCCAGACGGACGTCGATGGCGAGCCTGACTTTCGCGAGGCGGTCGAGCCGCAGAATTGCTACGTCTGCAAGCAGGACTACTCGACGATCCACCATTTCTACGACCAGCTCTGCCCCTCCTGCAGCGACCTCAATTTCCGGAAGCGCACCGAGCTCGCCGACCTCCGCGGGCGGGTGGCGCTCCTGACCGGCGGTCGGGTCAAGATCGGCTACCAGGCCGGCCTGAAGCTCCTCCGCGCCGGCGCGCACCTCCTCGTGACGACCCGCTTCCCGCGGGACTCGGCGAGGCGCTACGCCGCCGAGCCCGACTTCGAGGAGTGGGGGCATCGGCTC
>DASUOW010000313.1:0-11616 GCA_036276435.1 Gemmatimonadales bacterium | reverse complement strand
AACGCGCGCGCCGTGAGCAGCCGCGCGGGTGGCGTGCCCGGGCTGCAGGCGGAGGGCGAGTACGCGCACCAGTGGAACACGAACTTTCCGATGTCGGCCAACGCGTGGTACGTGCAGCTCGGGTACGTGTCCGAGCGTCGGGCGTGGAAGCCGAACCTGAGCTACCGCTTCGGCTTCTTCCAGGGCGACGACGCCGCCACCCCCACCTACGAGCGGTTCGATGCGCCGCAGTCGAGCGGGTCGGACAACTGGCTGCAGGGCAACATCCTGCGCAAGACGGTGGTGAACTCGAACGTGCTCAGCCATCGGGTGCGGCTCGGGCTCTCGCCCGCACCCGGCATGAACCTCGTGCTCAGCTGGTTCCACCTCCGCGCGGACGAGCGGAACAACCGCGGGGGAGCGAAGCCGCTGCAGGAACTGCAGGGCGACACCTTCGGCGACGAGGTGGACGTGACCTTCAGCTGGGGCATCAACCGGCACCTCTTCCTGCTCGGTTTCGCGGGCATCGCGATCCCGGGGGATGCGATCGACCGGGCGCTGGCCGGGGACGCGAAGCACTGGCGCTCATTCCAGCTGTCCCTCTTCTGGAACCTGTGAGCGGTCCGACCCGGTTAACATCCGGCATGCCCGCCCACCAGCGCTTCGAGGCGCTCCTTGCCGATGTCCTGGCCCGGCTGAGGGCCGCGCCATCCGCCGACGTGGAGGACGTCCTGCCGCTGCTCGCCCGGTTCTTCGGGGCGGACCGCGTGCACTTCCGTCGGGTGCGGCTCGACCGCCTCGGATGGGAAGGCGATCACGTCTTCACCCGACCTGGCGCCGCCATGGGGCTCGCGCCCTCCGAGCACGCGAGCGCCGCCGGCCCGACGTGGATCCAGCGGTCGCTGCTCGCCGGCGCCGTCGTGCGCGTGGACCGCCTGGCCGAGCCGGCGGCCGATCTTCCGGTCGAGGCGGTCAGGGAGCTGGGCGCGCAGCGGCGCGCCGGCGTCGCCGCCCTGCTGGACGTGCCGCTGCACGGCCTGCACGCCGACGTCGTGGCGTGCCTCGGGCTGCGGCGCTGTGACGCCACGCGGCCGTGGACGGACGGCGACGTGCGCCGCCTGCAGCTGGTCGGGAACGTGATCGCGTCGCTGATCGATGCGCGCGGACCGGCGACGGTGCCGGAGATCGCCCGGCTGCGCCGCGCCGCAGAACTCTCCGAGCGGCTCGAGGAGCGGCTCTTCGCCGCGATGGAAGTGGCCACGATCGGGTTCTTCGACTGGGACGTGGGCGCGGATCGCGTGTGGTACCTGAGCCCGTTCGCCGTCCAGCGCCCCTACCCTCGGGACACGTTCGAGACGTCGGGAGCCGACTGGTTCCGGGCAACCCACCCGGACGACGTGCCGCGGGGCCGCGGCCTCGTGGACGCCGCCGTGGAGGGCCGCGCGGAGTTCTTCGACAGCACCGTGCGCATGCGGATACCTCACTATCGCGACGGATGGGTGCACGTGCGCAGCCGCGGCAAGGTGCTCGGCCGCGACGCGCAGGGCCGTGCGCTGCGGATCGTGGGGATCTACGAGGACGTCACCGCGGCGGTGCGCCACGCGGCCGTCGAGCGCGAGCGCGAGGTGGCCCTGGAGCACGCCACGCGCAGTGCCGCGCTCGGCACGCTCGCCACGAGCCTCGCGCACGAGCTCAACCAGCCCCTGGCCGCGCTCACCAGCTTCGTGCAGGCGGCCGCACACCTGCTCGGCGACGGTGACGGCCGGCAGGGTGAGGTGAAGGAGGCGCTGCGCCGCAGCGCGGAGCTCGCCGAGAAGGCCTCCGAGATCGTGCGCCGGATGCGGCGCCTGGTGCAGCACCGCGCGCCGCACCTGGAGCCGATGGACCTGCGTGTCGTGCTGGGCACCGTGATGGACCTGCTTCGCCGCGACGCGGCCGTCGCGCAGGTCGAGCTGCGGCTCGGGCCGGGCGCAGGCCCCGCGGTGGTGCAGGGTGACCGCATCCAGCTGGAGCAGGTGCTCGTGAACCTGGTGCGCAACGCCATCGAGGCGAGCGCGGTGGGCGAGGGCGGCCACCGCTTCGTGACGCTGGCCACGCGCGCGGCGCGCCGCCGGGTGGAGGTGAGCATCGAGGACTCGGGCCCGGGCATTCGTGCCGACGTACTGGAGCGCCTGTTCGAGCCCTTCGTCACGACCAAGCCCACCGGCACCGGACTTGGCCTCACCATCAGCCGGTCCATCGTGGAAGCTCACGGCGGCGCCCTCCGGGTCGAGCGCACCGGGCCCGAGGGCACCACGTTCGTGGTGACGCTGCCGACAACCGGAGAGGAGACGCATGGCCAGGAGTGAGCGGCCCGCCGTGTGGGTGGTGGACGACGATGCCGACGTGCGCGATGCCCTCGCACTGCTGCTCGGCGCGCACGAGCACCGGGTGGAGACCTGCGCTTCGGGGGAGGAACTGCTCGAGCGCCTCACGCCCTCGTCGCGCGGATGCGTGCTGCTCGACGTGCGCATGCCGGGCCTCAGCGGGCTCGAGGTGCAGCAGGAGCTCGTCCGGCGCGGCCTCGCACAGCCCGTGATCTTCCTGAGCGGCCACGGGGACATCCCCATGGTGGTACGCGTGGTGCGCGCGGGCGCGCTCGACTTCCTCGAGAAACCCGTCGGCGAGCGGGCGCTCCTCGCCGCGGTCGGGAAGGCGCTCGCCACCGAACGCGAGCAGCGGCGCGCCGCGGCCCAGGCCGGGAAGCAACGCGCGCTGCTCGCGTCGCTCTCGCCGCGCGAGGCCGAGGTGGCCGACCTCCTCGTCCAGGGACTGCGCAACCCCGAGATCGCCGAGCGGCTGGACCTGAGCCAGCGCACGGTCGAGATGCACCGCGCCCGCCTGCTGCGCCGGCTGGGCGCCCGCACCACGGCCGAGGCGGTCCGCATCCTCGAGGCGGCCCGGTCCACCGGCTGACCGGCCGCCCCCGCCGGTCGGGGTAGCACGCGCAGCATACAGTATTTATACTGTATGCACCCACAACCCAGATCCCATGCACGCTCCCACGTTGAGCCGGCCGGCGGCCGGGTGGTCGCTCCTCACGCTCGTCCTCGCCGCGGCGCCGGCTGCGGCGCAGATCTCCCTGCCTCCCGAACGCGGCGGCGTGACCTACCAGCTCGGAATGCCGCCGGTGTGGAAGGGCCACGCGGGCGCCAGCTTCGGGTGGTACCGCCCCTCGAACGACGTCGACAACCAGCTGCTCGTGCTGGGCCATTTCGGGCTGATGAAGGACCTCGGCAACCCGGTGGTGGGGATCGGCGCCATCGGCGCCGAGGGCTACGGCGGCTACCGCGGCGACCAGAGCTTCGACGGCGGCCTGCGCGGGCTGTTCTCGATTCCCGCCCTGCACGTGAGCGTCGGCGCCGACTGGAACATCCCCGATGGCGACGTCGACTTCCTCGCGCGGCTCGAGATCCCGTTCCGCCGGGGCGGCATCTTCGGGCGCGGCACGCAGGTGCGCGCCGACTGGCTCCCCGGCCGCCAGCAGACGTTCACCATCGGCATCGACGCGCCGCTGTGGGGCCGCAACATCGGGCGCACCCGGCCCCAGCGTGACGGGGTGGAGCTGCGCACGCCGCCCGCGAAGCAGCTCGCGCTCCCCTCGCGGACGCCGGGGCTCGACGCGGCGATCGACAGCGTGTTCTCCGGCGCGCGCGCGATCGCCCACCTCACGCAGCCGTTCCACGAGACCTCGGGCGGCGACCGGCTGGCGAAGTACGGCGCGACCTTCGACTCGCTGCGCTCCCGGCTGGCCGGCAGCACGGTCGAGGGCGAGATCGCGGCGTACCACGCGGCGCTGGAGCGGGCCTTCTCGATCGCGGAGCAGGGGCGCGATCTCCCCGTGGGGCAGGGCACCGAGCGGGGCCGGCGTCTCGCCGGCGAGGCGCGCCGCATCCTGCTCGACCAGGTGCTGCTGCCGTACGACCGCCTGCTGGGCCAGCGGAAGGTGAACGACGGCCTCACCGAGTTCGCCGCGGCGGCGACGCCCGAGTTCGCGCGCGCGGTGCTCGCGGAGGAGCGCCTCGGGAGCACGCAGGCGAGCGAGGCGTTCTACGTGTTCCAGCGGCTGCTCGCCGCGACGGACAGCGTGCGCCGCGACCTGCGCGCGCGGTGGGACGACTCGCGCTTCGTCTGGCTGCCGCTGCAGCTCGCGCTGCGGGCGGAGGAGCACGACACCCAGGAGGAGATGGACCGGCTCATCGAGCGTGCCACGCAGCGTGCGTTCACCCGGGCCAACAAGGTCTGGTACGTGCTCGACGAGCAGTTCCAGGTCGAGATGGCCCGCTCGGTGCTGCGCGCCGAGCGGTACCACGTGCTCTGGATCCACGACTACCGCGGCCTCAACGGCGAGAAGAAGCCCGACGCGGTGGCGTTCGGCCAGACGGTGGACGTGTACCTCGAGGCGCTCATCCGGCGGGTGAAGGCGTACGACAGCACCGCCGTGCTGCCGGAGTACTTCCTCTTCCTCGACCAGCACTACTTCGAGGTGAACAAGAGCCGCCTCTTCCTGCGCGTGCTCCACGACCCGATGAACTACGCGCTCGACCTGCCGAAGGGCTACGAGGAGTGGGAGCACCGGCTGAGGACGAAGCAGGAGGAGCTGCGCGCCGCGGTGCAGGGCTCGCGACTCCTGCAGACCGAGCGCAGCCAGTACGGCGACAAGTGGCTGCGCAAGCGCATCCGGGTGCAGGTGAACATCACCAACCCGGCCGACTTCTCGTTCGCGAGCCTGCACGTGGCCGGCATCGTCCCGGTGCCGGACAACGTGATGCGGGACCACCGCAAGATCGCCTTCTACGACATCTCGGAGGACGACCCGTACCGCGGGCTCGCGATGTACACCGGCATGGGCATCGGCGAGCACTACACCGGCGCCAACTGGGAGGACCGGGCGCTGATGGTGCAGGGCCCCTCGGCGCTCGCGGTCAAGGACGCGGCGCGCCGGCTGCTCGAGGTGCAGGGGTTCACGGACGACGAGATGCCGGCGGCGTTCCGCCGGCAGCCGAAGGGCGCGGGCTACGACGCGAAGGTGGACTCGGTGTTCCGGCTCATGCGCGACTTCGCCGCGGGCGTCACCGGCGAGGTGCTCGAGGTGCACAACGAGACCGGCTTCGAGGCGAAGCTGGTCAACGTGGAGAAGGCGGTGCTCTACAGCCTCATGCCGTCGGGCTCGGTGATCAAGGTGCCCGACTCGCTGTGGCAGAGCTACCTGTACGGCTCGCTGCTTGCGGGCAGCGCGCTGCGGGGCTGCAGGGTGCTGATCGTGGCGCCCGCGCTGGTCTCGGCGCCGAGTGCCGGCGCTCCGGCGATGGCACGGGCGCACGACCTGTTCAGTGCGCTCATCCAGTTCCAGCAGGACCTCGGCGGCACCATGGCAGCCGCGGGCGGGATGCTCAAGACGGGGCTATATGCACCCAAGGTGGGCGTCGGCGACCTCGTCGGCAGGCTCCAGCAGGGACGCGCGGTGCAGGCGCCGTGGGCCGACTCGCTCTACCCGGCCAACCCCGCGCTCGATGCCGTGTTCGACAGCGCGGCGACGCTGCTGGCGGGCTATCGGCCACGCTACCTCGCGGGTGACGACAGCGTCGAGGCGCCGAAGCTCCACCTCAAGGCGAACCTCCTCCTGTCGGGAGACGCCTGGGAGGCGCTCCTGTCCCGCCCGGAGTGGGCGCGCGTGGTGCGCACCTACCTCGTCCACATGGCGCGCGAGTCGCAACTCGACGCCCGCGAGCGCGGCGACGCGCGCGACCGGCGGCCGGAGATTGCCGAGGCGGTCCGCGACCTGGCGCGCGCGGTCGACGCCGGCGCGGGGCCCGACGCGCGCAGCGTCTCGTACTTCACCATCGGCTCCGCGAACATGGACTACCGCAGCATGGTGATGGACGGCGAGGTGATGCTGACCGTGACCCGCTGGAACGCGCTCAGCGGGATGATCGACTTCCTGATCCTCGACGGCCTCTGCGAGTGGGTCGAGACGCAGGAGGCGCTCGACGGGCTCCTGCCGCCGGTGGGCGGGATGATGGGCGGGCTGTCGCGGTTCGGAAAGCTGGCGATGTGATGCCGCGGCGGATCCTGCGCGCCACCGGCGCGGCGATGCTCGCCCTCGGGGCCGTCTCCACGTCGCTCGTGGCGCAGGACACGGCGCGCGCCACCGCGGCGGGCCTGCCGGTCCGGCTCGGCGACGACACCGTCCTGACGGTCCACCAGGTCGTGCCGCCGTACACGCTGGCGCAGCGGGCGCGGGAGGTGGAGCGCCGGATCGAGGAGGTGGCCGGGGATGGCGCCGCGCCGCTCCCCACGCTGCGGATCGCGCCCGACACGGGCGCGACCATCATCATGGCGGATGGCGTAGCGCTGGTGCGGGTGTTCGACGGGGACGCGGCGGCGGCCGGCGTGTCCCGCGACTCGCTCGCGTCGCGCTGGGTGGCGTCGCTGCGCGCGAGCCTCGAGCGCCGCACGCTGGCGGGCCGGGCGCGCGCCCTGATGCTCGGCGCCGGCAAGCTGCTGGCGGCGACGCTTGCGTTCGCGCTGCTGGCGATGCTCGTGCTGCGCGTAGAGCGCCGGATGGCGCGCAAGCTGGAGACCTGGTCGGTGGACCCGACGATCAGCGCCGAGCTGCAGAAGGCGAAGCTGATCTCACCGCAGCAGGTGGTGGGCGCGGCGCTGTTCGCCCTCCGACTCCTGCGGACGGTGGGCATCGCCCTGCTGGCGTACGCCTGGCTCGTGGCCGCCTTCGGGGCGTTCGCGTGGACCCGGCCGCTCGCGGGGCGGATCGCCCACTTCGTCCTCGATCCCGTCGTAGGGATGGCGCGCGCCCTCGTGGCGTACCTGCCGAGCTTCTTCTTCATCATCGTGGCGGTGGTGGTCCTGCGGCTCGCGCTGCGGGGCATTCACGGCGTGTTCCGCGCGATCGAGCACGGCGCGGTCACGCTGGCGAGCTTCCCGCCGGAGTGGGCGGACCCGACCTACAAGATCGTGCGCACGCTGGTCATCGCGTTCGGGTTCATCCTCATCTTCCCCTACCTGCCGGGCGCCGGCTCCGACGCGTTCAAGGCCATCTCGCTCTTCGCGGGCGCGCTGTTCTCGCTCGGCTCCAGCGGTGCCGTGGCGAACATCGTGGCCGGCGCGGTGATCGTGTACACGCGCGCCTTCCGCGTCGGCGACTTCGTGCGCATCGGGGAGACCCAGGGCATGGTGCTGGAGCGCTCGCTGCTCGTCACGCGCATCCGCACCATGGAGAACGTCGAGGTGAGCATCCCGAGCTCCACGGTGCTCGGCGCCCACGTGCACAACTTCAGCGTGATGGCGTCGCAGGGCGGGCTGCTGCTGCGCACCCGGGTGACGATCGGCTACGACGCGCCGTGGCGGCAGGTGCACGACCTGCTGCTCTCTGCGGCGCGCTGCACGGAGGGCGTGCTGGCCGAGCCGGCGCCGTACGTCGTGCAGGAGGCGCTGAACGACTACTACCCGACCTACTGCCTCGGCGTGTACACCGACCGGCCTGGCGGCATGGACATGTCCCGGCTGCAGTCGCGGCTGCACGCGAACATCCAGGACGCCTTCTTCCAGGCCGGAGTGGAGATCCTCTCTCCGGCCTTCACGGCGGTGCGGGACGGGAACCGGACGGCGATGCCGTCCGAGTATCTGCCCAAGGGGTACCGGGCCCCGGGCTGGCCTCTGGAGACGGGGCGCGGCTGAGGGGCCGCGATCCCATCCTGGCCCGCCCTCCGCGGCCCATTCGCACTTCGGCCAGCGACGGGTCTCGAGCGCGCCAGGTCCGGTCACTCGAGCCGGTGGCGCGGTTCGGACGCTATCCGAAAATCGAGAGAACGAGGCGCGGCGTCGTGGCGGCAATGGTGCGACCGCCGGAGCGCGAGAGGCCTGCCGCGTCGGGCACGGCGCGATCTCCTTCCGGCCGCGGCCGGTACCTCGTTGGCGTATGTCGTCGTGGACGTGCTGCCCGAGCTGTCCACTACCATCGCTCGGGAACTGCCCGGTGGGGAGCGCGGCAGCTTCTGGCCATTCCTGCTGGGCGCAGTGGGGTTCGCGCTGCTGCTGCTCTGGTCCTAGCCGCCGCGCAGCGTGTCGATCGGCCGCTCGCCGTACAGGCGGCGGTACTCGGCTGCGAATCGCCCGAAATGATGGAATCCCCAGCGCATCGCGACCAGGGTGACGCTCTCGCCGCGGCGGCGGGCCCTTCGCAGGTCCTGGCGCACGGCATCGAGGCGCATGCTGCGGTGCCAGGCGAGTGGTGAGACGCCGTACGTGCGTCGGAAGTGGTACTCGAGCATGCGGTGGCTGAGGCCGACGGCGTCGGAGAGGGCCGCGAGGTCGAAGGACTCCCGGAGATGTTCGCTCAGGTATTCCTCGGCCCGGCGGATCAGTTGGCAGCGCTGCGCGACGTGGAGTCGGTCGCGCGTGCTCACGCCGCCTGACGAGCCCGCCATCAGCGCCGCCGCGAGGTCGAAGTGCAGCGGATTCCGGTCGGCGCGCGTTACCTCGGCCGCGTCCGGCGAGCGCGCGGCCGCGAAGACGGCCTCGACGGCGCAGGCGATCCGGCGGCAGAGCACCGGGGCGAGCCGAAGGTTCACGGCGCCGGCCGTCGGCAACGGCAGCGGCCGGCCGAGGAGCTGCAGGGCGGCATGCTGCAGGGCCTCTCGCTCGATGCAGTAGGCGAACCACGTGGTGTCCGGTGCCGCGCGGTAGTGCAGCTCGCATCGTTCCGCGTAGACCTGCAGGCTGCCGGGTGGGCAGAAGTGCCCGTTGATCATCGTGTCCGCGGGCGAGCTCAGCATTCCGCCGATCGTGACCACGCCCTGCGGCAGTGCACCCTGCGCCAGCACGCTCATCCCGTATCGCCCCCGCTGCAGCCAGCCCGTCCCCGGCCGTGACTGCTCGAGGCGTACCGTGATGGCGCCCCCGGGCAGGATCCGGTGGCGCATCTCGGAGCCGTCGATCACCCCGACGAGCACGTCGGGGTCGGCGTGGCTGAGCTGCATGAGGCGGTAGTCGGTCACGGGCTCCGATCCGGTGGCGGCCGCGAGGTTTTCGGATTCCGGATAGCGGGATATGTCGCCCACCATAGCTTGCCCCCGTCAGCCCACTTGGAGCAACCCACCGGCGCCCAGCCGGCCCGGCGGACGTTCGTCGCACCCTCGCCGTACCCACAGCGAAAGGACAGGGACGCGCATGGCAACCAGGAAGCCCAATATCCTCGTGATGTTCGGGGACGACATCGGCTGGTTCAACATCAGCGCCTACAACCTGGGCATCATGGGGTACCGGACGCCCAACATCGACCGGATCGCGAAGGAAGGCGTGATGTTCACCGACGCCTACGGTCAGCAGAGCTGCACGGCGGGCCGGGCCGCGTTCCTCACCGGCCAGAGCCCCTACCGCACCGGCATGACCAAGGTGGGCCTCCCCGGCTCGCCCCTCGGACTCAAGAAGGACGACCCGACGCTCGCCGAATACCTCAAGCCCCATGGATACACCTGCGGCCAGTTCGGCAAGAACCACCTCGGGGACCTCGATGAGCACCTCCCCACCGCGCACGGCTTCGACGAGTTCTTCGGCAACCTCTATCACTTGAACGCGGAGCAGGAGCCGGAGCACCCGGACTACCCGAAGCCCCCGGAGTTCAGGAAGAAGTTCGGGCCGCGCGGCGTGCTGCACGCCTTCGCGCAGCCCGGCGGCAAGCAGCGGATCGAGGACACCGGCCCGCTCACGATCAAGCGGATGGAGACGATCGATGAGGAGGTGATGACGCACGCACAGCGCTTCATCCGGGAGAACACCAAGGCGGGCACGCCGTGGTTCTGCTGGTTCAACACCTCGCGCATGCACGTGCACACTCACCTCAAGGCCGAGTCGCAGAATCGCACCGGCAAGGGCGTGTACGCCGACGGCATGGTGGAGCACGACGGCCACATCGGGCAGATGCTCGACCTGATCGACGAGCTCAAGCTGGCCGAGGACACCATCGTGGTGTACACGACGGACAACGGGGCGGAGATGATGTCCTGGCCCGATGGTGGCATGACGCCGTTCATGGGAGAGAAGAACACTCCGTGGGAGGGCGGCTACCGCATCCCGCTGGTCATGCGGTATCCGAAGGCCATCAAGGCCGGAACGGTGAGCAACGGCATCGTGTCGCTCGAGGACTTCGTGCCGACCATCATGGCGGCGGTCGGGGAGCCCGACCTCAAGGAGAAGCTCAAGCAGGGGCACAAGATCGGCGACACCACCTACAAGGTGCACCTGGACGGCTACAACTTCGTGCCCTTCATCACCGGCGCCGAGGAGAAGTGGCCGCGCCGCGAATTCTTCTATTTTACCGACGACGGCGACCTGGCGGCGCTCCGCGTCGACGACTGGAAGGTGATGTTCCTCGAGCAGCGGGCGCACGGCTTCGACGTATGGGCCGAGCCGTTCGTGAAGCTGCGCCTGCCGCGCGTCTTCAACCTGCGGGCCGACCCGTTCGAGCGGGCCATGCACGAGTCGTGGGGCTACCAGAAGTGGCACTTCGACCATGCCTTCATGCTCGTGCCGGCGCAGGCGATCGTGCAGAAGTTCATGCAGACGTTCAAGGAGTTCCCGCCCCGGCAGAAGGCGGCCAGCTTCAGCGTCGGTGATGCCGACGCGAAGCTGAATGAGAGTCACGGCAGCGGTCACTAGGCCGCGATGCGGACCATGCGGCGGTCCGGCACCCTCGGGTGCCGCTCCGCCGCGCTTCCGGTCCGGATCGTCGAGTGGCCCAGCCCGCACAGTGGAGCCCCGTGCGACGCCCACATGGGTGGAGAGGTCGGGCCCCGTCTGCATCTCCCCGGAGCGCCGCCCCCACCCGCAGCCCCGAGGTCCGGCATGAACGCTTGCATCTCCCTCATTGCGGCCGGCCTGCTCGTGCTGGCGGCACCGGTACGCGCCCAGCACGATGCGCCGGCGGCGCCCGCCGGCGAAGCGACGCACGCGCTCGAGCACGGCATGAAGGGCACCCATCGGCTCACGCTCGGCCTGGGCCACAGTCACGTGATCAACAGCATCGTGGGCGAGGACGGCGAGCTGAAGAACCAGGCGCTGCCTTCCTGGGCGCTCAACTACGACTACTGGCTCTCCGACAAGTGGGCGATCGGCGTGCAGACGGACCTCATCATCGAATCGTTCGTCATCGAGCACGGCGACGAGGAATTGCTGGAGCGCGAGTACCCGGTGCTGGTGGCGGGCGTGGCGATCTTCAAGCCGTTCCGCCACTTCTCGTTCGTGGGCGGGCTCGGCATCGAATACGCCAAGGCGCAGACGCTCACCGCCACGCGGGTGGGCGTCGAGTACGGCACGCATCTCGGCTCGAACTGGGAGGTGGGCGTCGCGGCGACGTGGGACATGAAGTGGGACTACTACGACGCCTGGGGGCTCAACTTCACGGTGAGCCGGTTGTTCGGCGGGGGGCACTGAGGGAGCCGTGGTGCTCCGGGACGCCGTGGGGCCGGAAGCACTCAGCCTCGCCGATCGTCGGCGGGGCTTCGTCTTTGTGCGAAGCACGGATGCGTCAGGAGAACAGGTGGGGATCGGAGACGAACGGTCGGCTCGACACGATGCGTA
>DASUOW010000312.1:0-8797 GCA_036276435.1 Gemmatimonadales bacterium | reverse complement strand
TCGTGCGCGTCGCTCGTGGTGAGCCGGCGGGGGGCGCCGCCCTCCATCGAAGCGACCCAGATGTCGCTGCTGCCGGCCTCGCGCGACTCGAACGCGAGCCACTTGCCGTCGGGCGAGAGCCGGGCCCAGTCGACACCCTTTTGCAGCGTGGTGAGCTGGCGCGCCTCGCCGCCGGCAACGGGATAGAGGAACAGCTGCGGCACGGCCTCCGTGTAGGCGAACGTGACGCCGCGGCCGTCGCCGGTCCACACGAGGTCCACTTCCTCGCCCGCGTCGTTGGTGACGCGAATGGGCTGCCCGCCGGCGGACGAGACGATCCAGACGTCCTGCTGACCGCCCGCCTCGGAGAAGTACGCGATCCACTTCCCGTCGGGCGAGTAGGTGGGATCCCAGTCGTCGCGCACCTCGCGCGTGATCTGGCGCGGGGCGCCGCCGTCCACCGGCAGCGCCCACACGTCGTTCTTGCCGGTGCGATCGGTGGTGTAGAGGATCTCGCGGCCGTCCGGCGACCAGGCGTGCGGCATCTCGCGCCCTTCGGTGGTGAGCTGCCGCATCTCGCCGCCGTCGAGCGTCTTCA
This sequence comes from Gemmatimonadales bacterium, assembly GCA_036276435.1. Lineage (GTDB taxonomy): Bacteria > Gemmatimonadota > Gemmatimonadetes > Gemmatimonadales > GWC2-71-9 > JAGGAG01. The sequence goes on along the minus strand of DASUOW010000312.1, from coordinate 8,220 downwards.
TCCAGATGGTGAGCTTTTCGCCCGCCCTGCGCACCATGGCGATGCGGGAGCCGTCGGGCGACCAGCGCGCGTTCTCGTCGCCCTCGGCCGCCGACACCGTGTCGGGTGCACCGCCGTCCGGCGAGATCGAGAAGACGTCGAAGTTGCCCCGACGATTGCCGATGTAGAGCAGGCGCGTGCCGTCCGGCGCCCACTCGGGCTGCAGCTCGAGGCTGGGCTCGCTGGTGAGCCGGCGCGGCTCGCCTCCGGTGGAGGAGATGACCCAGATGTCCGGCGGGCCGGCCACGTCGGAGGAGTACGCGATCGACTTGCCGTCGGGCGACCAGCGCAGGTGCTGGACCCAGTTCGCGTCCGGCGTGAGCGCCGTCGCACCGCTGCCGTCCGGGGCGGAGACCCAGACGCGTTGCTTGCCGTCCACGGTGCCGCGATAGGCCAGCCGTGCGCCGTCCCTCGAGTAGGCGGGCCAGTGATAGTCGCCGGGGCCGGGCGTGAGCACGAGGCGCTGCGGCTCCTGCGGCTTCTCGGTGCACGCGGCGAGGGCGGTCACGCCCGCCGCCGCGAGGATGAGGCGTCGGATCACGGTGCGGGCTCCTCCGGGGAGCGGGCGGCGACGGGCGTGCCGCCGAGGGTTCCGGCCATGTCGGCCGCGATGGCGTCCACCAGCTCGCGCTGGGCGGCGAGCACGTCCTTCACGTCGCGTTCGTAGGTCTGCGACCACACGTAGCGCAGCGACACCGGCTCCACGAGCTGCGCGTTGATGCGCATGCGGTCGCCGTCGCGGAACACGGTGGTCTCCATCACGGCGTCGGCGTTGAGCGCCTTCGCGATGTCGGCCGTGGTGCCGCCGCCGTCCCGGAAGCGCATCACCTCGTTCCGCGACACGATGCCCACCACCTGCTTCCGCACCAGCGCGCCGATGAGCGCGTCGTGCATCGCGTCCACGAACACCTTGTCCTTGCCGGACAGGTCCTGGAACGGCAGCACGGCCACCTGGTCGATGCGGCCCGAGCCGGCACCCTCCGCGCGGCCGAACAGGAACCAGCCGCCCGCCGCGGTGAGCGCGAGCGCGGCCGCCACGCCCATGCCCATCCATCGCTTCGCCGGCTGCGGCCTCGTCGTGGCGGGCAGCGGCCGCGTGAACGTCGGCGTGATGCCCCCGCTCGGCGTGCCCGCCAGTTCGAGCGGCTCGAGCATCGCCTCGGCGGTCTGCCAGCGCTGCTCCTTCTCCTTCTCGAGGCAGCGCATGACGAGCTCGGAGAGGGCAGGCGAGAGCTCCGGCCGTCGCGTCGTGGGCGGCTCCGGCTTCTCCAGCACGTGCGCCGAGAGCAGCTGCTGCGGCGTGGCCTTCTCGAACGGCGGGTGGCCGGTGAAGAGCTCGTAGGCCAGCGCGCCCACCGAGTAGATGTCGGCCCGCTGGTCGAGGTTCGACTCGCCCATCGCCTGCTCGGGCGACATGTAGGTGGGCGTGCCCAGGGCCATGCCGACGGTGGTCAGCTTGTCGCTGCCGGCGGCGCTGACGGCCTTGGCGACGCCGAAGTCGGTGACCACGGCGTGGCGGCCCGAGAGCATGACGTTGTCGGGCTTGATGTCGCGGTGCACGACGCCGCTCGCGTGCGCGTGGGCGAGCGCGTCCACCACCTCGCGCAGGATGCGCACGGCCTCGGTGATGGGCACCTGCCCCTCGCGCGTGAGGCGCTCGCGGAGGGATTCGCCGTCCACGAAGGGCATGACGTAGTAGAGGAACCCGTCGGCCTCGCCCGAGTCGAACAGCGGCAGGATGTGCGGGTGCTGCAGCTGGGCCGCGATCTCGATCTCGCGCACGAACCGCTCGTGGCCCAGGGCGGCCGCGAGCTCGGGGCGCAGCACCTTGAGGGCCACGCGCCGGTTGTGCTTCAGGTCTTCGGCGAGGTACACGGTGGCCATGCCACCCTGGCCCACCTGGCGCTCGAGGCGGTAGCGGTCGGCGAGGGCCGCGCCCAGTCGGTCCGGAATGTCCGGCATCGGCCTCACGGAGGCTGGATGGGGGCGCTCCGATGCGTCGGGGCGCCCGAGAGGATGGATCGGGAATCGGTCAAACTTCGCGGGATGGGGCGCGGGGCGCCAGAGCGGCGCCCCGCTCAGCTCAGCAGCAGGGGCTCGCCGCCGCCGGCGCGCCCGGCGCGAGCACCCGGGACACCACCAGCGTGATGTTGTCCGTCCCGCCGCCGTCGAGCGCGTCCTGCAGCAGCGCCTCGCAGGCCTGCCGCGCCGACGTCATGCCGGCGAGCCGCTCCTTGATGCGCTCGTCGGGGACGTGCTTGGTGAGCCCGTCGCTGCACAGCAGGTGCACGTTGCCCCGGTGCGCCTCGAGCCGCGTCACCACCGGCGTCGTCTGCTCGCCGCCGATGGCGCTCGACAGCACGTGCGCGAGCGGGGTGCGCATCGCCGCCGTCCGCGAGAAGACGCCCTGGTCCACCAGGTCCTCGGCCATCGTCTGGTCGCGCGTCACCTGGGTGAGCACGCCGTCGCGGTACACGTAGTAGCGCGAGTCGCCCACCTGCAGCAGGTAGGCGTAGGGCCAGACGCCGAGGAAGACGGTGAGCGTCGTGGCCATGCTGGCCGCGCGGGCTTCGTGGGCGCGCTCCTGCACCCGGGCATGGCACTGCATCGCCGCCTGCTGCAGCTCGTCGGCGAAGCGGCCGTGGTCGTCCTTGCTCATGTAGTAGCAGCGCATGCTCTCGCTGACGTACTCCATGGCCGTGGCGAGGGCCACGCGGCTCGCCTCCTCGCCCAGCTCGCTGCCGCCCACGCCGTCGGCCACCATGATCAGGTAGGCGAGCCGCTCGTCGCCGCCGAGCATGCCGGCCAGGCCGTCCAGGCTGCTCTGGTGCACCTGGGTGCTCTTGTGCAGCGAGGCGACGACGAAGTTGTCCTGGTTCTGCTGGCGCTTGTGCCCGACGTGCGTGAGCCCCCACGTGTCGATCTCGTGGTCGAGCGGCTTGCGGATCGCTGGATCGGAATCGGTTGCCGGTACGCTCATCGGGGCTCCTTGGCCACCTGCCTCCCAAGCTACGGCCTGTGGGGAATTCCCGCGACACCCGTCGTACATTTGCGGGACCCATGGATCCCATCTCCATCATCGTGAACCCCGTGGCGGGCGGCGGGCGGGCCCTCCGCCGGGCGCGCGCCGCCGAGGCGCTGCTGGCCGACAGGGGCCATGCGGTCGACCTGCGCACCACCGAGGGCCCCGGCCACGCCCGCGCGCTGGCTCGGGCCGCCGTGATCGCGGGCGTCCCGCGGATCCTCGCCTGCGGCGGCGACGGCACGCTGCACGAGGTGGCCGGCGGGCTCTGCGGCAGCGGTACCGACCTGGTCGTGCTGCCCTGCGGTCGCGGCAACGACTTCGCGGGTGCGCTCGGCCTGCCGCATCGGGTGGAGGAGGTGGTCGCCACCATGCTCGGCGGCCGGCCGGTCCGGCTCGACCTCGGCGCCGTGAACGGCGAGCCGTACTGCACCGTGGCGGCCATCGGGTTCGACTCCGAGGTGGCGCAGCACGTGGCCGAGGGTGGCAAGCGCACGGCGGGACGCCACGTGTACCTCGTGGCCGCGCTCGCCATGCTCTTTCCCTATCGCGCGGCCGACTTTCGCTTCGAGGGAGACTTCGGCGTGCGCGAGGGCCGCTACCTGCTCGGCGCCGCGGCGAACACGGCGCGATATGGCGCGGGCGTGCGCATCGCGCCCGACGCCCGCGCCGATGACGGCCTGCTCGACGTGTGCCTCGTGCGTGACCTGCCGCGACTCACGGCGCTGCAGCTCATTCCCGGCACCTATCGGGGCACCCACGTTCGCCGGCCGGAAGTGGAGGTCGTGCGCACGCGCGAACTCCGGGTGTCGGCCGATCGCCCCATGCCCGTCGTCGCCGACGGCGAGGTGGTGGCGACGCTGCCCGCCACGCTCGGTGTGCTGCCTCGCGCGCTCGGGGTCGTTCTCCCAGGCTAGGGGTATATTCCCGACTCCTTCTCCCCCGACCCATGTTTCCGCTTCGCGACGACAACCCGACGCTCCGCACGCCCGTCGTCACCTACGCCCTGATCGCGGCGAACGTGGCCGTGTGGGTGCTGGTGCAGGGGATGGGCAGCGACCCGCAGCTGGCCGTGTCGATCTGCAACCACGCACTGATTCCGGGCGAGTTCCTGCACACGCTGCCGGCCGGCTCGCCGGTGCCGATGGGGCCCGGCATCGCGTGCGTGGTGAGCGACCAGGCCACCTGGTACAAGCCGCTCTCGTCGATGTTCATGCACGGGAGCTGGATGCACCTCATCGGCAACATGTGGTTCCTGCACATCTTCGGGAACAACGTCGAGGACTCGCAGGGGCGCGGGCGCTACTTGGTGTTCTATCTCCTGTGCGGGATCGCCGCGGCGCTCACGCAGACGTTCCTGGATCCACGCGGCAGCATCCCCATGGTGGGGGCGTCCGGGGCCATCGGCGGGGTGATGGGCGCGTACGTGGTGCTCTACCCGCGGGTGCAGATCCACATGTTCGTCTTCCTCTTCGTGTTCATCACGCGCATCGTGGTGCCCGCGTTCTTCATGCTGGGCTACTGGTTCGTGCTGCAGCTGCTGAGCGGGTGGATGAACTATGGACGGCAGGGTGGCGGCACCGCCTTCGGGGCCCATGCCGGCGGGTTCCTCGCGGGCGCGCTGCTGATCTATCTCTTCAAGGACAAGGCCCTCGTCGCGGCGCACCGTGCGCGCGCCCAGAACTGGCAGCGCGGGCACTTCCGGGACACCGCGTACTAGGCCCGTCCGACGGCGGCAGCGTGCTGGATGCGAAGCGAGGTCCGTAGCGCCGCCGCGTGACCGACGGCCTCCCGGCGAGAGATGGTCGCCGGGAGGCCGTCGGTCATTTCATCCGTAGTTCGCAGCGCGCCGTCCGCTACTTGCACTCCAGTGTCGGCTTCCGGGGCGACCTTCCGTTTGCTTCTGCATGGGGGAGTGCGGGCGCTTGCCCTTTTGCAGTTCGCGCGTAGGCTCAGGAGACCCTCTCGACAACCCATGACTCCTCTCGACCGCACCCGCTGGCTCTCCCTCGAACCTCTCCTGGACCGCGCGCTCGAGCTCGACGCGCCGGAGCGGGACGCGTGGCTGGCAGAGCTCGAGACGACCGCACCCGACGACGCGCGGGAGCTGCGGCGCCTGCTCGTCCTCGAGGACCTCGCCGAGGCGGAGCACTTCCTGGTGCCCACGGAGGCGCCCACGCTCGTGGGCCAGCAGGTGGGGGCCTACACCATCGTGCGCCCTCTCGGACACGGCGGGATGGGGACGGTGTGGCTCGCGGCGCGCGCCGACGGCCGATACGAGGGGCAGGCCGCGGTGAAGCTCCTGAACCTCGGCCTGATGAGTCCGCGCGGGCAGGAGCGGTTCCGCCGCGAGGGGTCGGTGCTGGCGCGACTCAGCCACCCGGGGATTGCGCGACTGCTCGATGCCGGGATCAGCGCCGGGGGACAGCCGTACCTCGTGCTGGAGTTCGTGGACGGCCTGCGGCTGGACGAGCACGCGCGGTCGACGGGCGCCTCCGTCGAGGGGAAGGTCCGCCTGCTTCTGCAGGTGCTCGATACGCTGGCGCACGCCCACGCCAACCTCGTCGTGCACCGCGACCTGAAGCCGTCCAACATCCTGGTCACGGCCGACGGCACCGTGAAGCTGCTCGACTTCGGGATCGCGAAGCTGCTCGACGACGACGCGGGCGGCCGCGCGGGCATGACCGGGGAGGGTGCGAGCGCGATGACGCCCGCATTCGCGGCCCCCGAGCAGGTCACCGGCGGTCCCATCACGACCGCGACCGACGTCTACGCCGCCGGCGCGCTGCTCTACCTGCTGCTGTCGGGGCACCACCCCACGGGGGGCGACTCGCGGCCGCCGATGGAGGCGGTGCACGCCCTGCTGGAGGCGGAGCCGGCACCCCTCGGCCTCGGCGAGCTGGACGTGATCGTCGCGAAGGCGCTGCGCAAGGCGCCCGAGGAGCGCTACGCGAGTGCGGCGGCGTTCGCCGACGACCTGCGGCGCTTCCTGCGCCACGAGCCGGTGCACGCGCGGCGCCCGACCCTCGCATACCGCGCGCGCAAGTTCGTGCGACGGAACCGCGTCACGGTCGCGCTGGGCGCCATCCTCCTCGTCACCCTGCTGGGCTCCACCGCATTCTCCGTCGCCAAGGCGAGCGAGGCGGCGCGCGAGCGCGACCTCGCCGTGCGCAGCGCACGCAAGGAGGAGGCGATGATGCACCTGCAGGAGGTGCTCGCCGGCGACGCGCGCGGGCCGCTCGGCCGGGAGTTGTCGGCCGTGGAGCGCATCGGCGAGGCGGAGCACGTCCTCACCAGGCTCTATGGCGCGGAGCCCTGGCTGGTGGCGGAGGTGCTGACGGGGCTCTCGGACCGGCTGTTCGAGCGCGGCGACCGTGCGGAGCAGCGGGCGATGCTGGCGCGGGCGCGCGACGTGGCGGACGAGGCCGGACTGGCGCGCCTCGCCGCGATGGCGCGCTGCAGGCGGGTCCACAGCTTCATCTTCGACGAGGCGGTGGACTCGGCCCGGACGGAATGGGCGCTCGCAGCCGACGTGCTGGCGACCGGCGCAATGGCAGGCGACAGCACGTCCACGTCCTTCTGCCTCGCCGCGGAGGGGCAGCTGCGCCTCGCCGAAGGGCGGACGGACGATGGGCTCGAACGGATGCGCCAGGCGGCGTCGCTGCTGGCCGGCGTGCCCTGGGGCACCGCGCACCTCTCCGTCCTGTACGACTATGCGACCGCGCTGCGGACGACGGGCCGGGTGCGTTCGGCGCTCCCGCACTTCTCCCGGGTCCTCGCTGGGCTCGACTCGTCGGGATTCGGCGGAAGGCAGCTGCTCACGGTGCTGAGCAGCGTCGTGGTGGTGCAGTGGGAGGTGGGGGAGTTCGCCCAGGGCGACTCGCTCACGCGCGCCTACGTGCGCCGGGACGAAGCCCGCTTCGGCCCGGGCGGCGTCCCGTCGGTGCTCGCGTGGCTGTACGGCACCGGCATGCTGCGGCTCGAGCAGGCCGACTCGGCGGCGGTCTGGCTCGAGCTCGCCGCGCGCGACACGACGAACGACGCCTATCTCACGCAGCAGCTGAACTATGCACTGCTGGAGCTGCGGCTGATGCAGGGACGCGTGGCGGAGGCGGCGCAGCTGGCGCAGCCGATGCGGTCGGGGGCGCGTGGGCGGCGGGCGTTCATCGCGTGGCTGCAGGCGCGGACGCGCGACGCGGGCGGGGACCGGTCCGGTGCCGCGGCGGCGCTGGAAGCATCGCTCGCCGACCTCCTCGGCGACGGCCAGCCGCCGCTCCCCCACTTCAACCCCCCGCTGGTGACGGCCGGGGAGTGGCGCCTGGAGCGCGGGGACGCGGCGGGCGCGGACTCGCTGGCAGCTCTCGCGGGCGGCGCACTGGTGCGGGACTCGCTGGCCGATGCCCGGAGCGCGCACGCGGGCCGCGCCCACCTGCTTCGGGCGCGGGCGCGCCTCGCACTCGGCGACTCGGCCGGGGCGCGCGCGGCCGTCGAGGCGGCGCGCGCCCCGCTCGCCACGGGATACGGGGCCGCGCACCCGTGGACGCGGCGGGCGGACTCGCTGCGCTCGGCGCTCACGCGCTGAGCGGCCCGCGGACGGCGCGTGCCGTCAGCAGTCCCCGGCCGGCATCGCCTGCCGCAGCAGCATGCGCGCCTTGCGCCAGTCGCGCTGCACGGTGCGCTCCGACACGCCGCGAAAACCGGCGATCTCCACCAGTGAGAAGCCGCCGAAGAAGTGCAGGTCCACGAGCTCGGCGAGCGATGCATCCACCGCGGCGAGGGCCGTGAGGGCGTCACCGACGCGGACGAGCGCCTCGGGGTCCTCGGCGCCGCCCGCGGCCACGGCCTGATCGTCGAGCGTGATCTCGAACTGCGTGCCGCGCTTGATGGCCCGGCGTCGCCGGGCGAAGTCGATGACGAGCGAGCGCATCACCCGCGCGGCGTACGCGAAGAAGCGTGCCCGGTCGTCGAACGCGAGCTCGCTCCTGCCGACGATCCTGAGGTAGGCCTCGTGCAGCAGGGTGGTGGTGCCCAGCGTGAGCACGCCGCCGTCCCGCCGGAGCGTGTGTTCCGCGAGCCGGTGCAGCTCGCCGTAGAGCAGCGCGAACAGCTCCTCCGCGGCGACGTCGCTGTCGGCCGCGCGACGCAGCAGGAGGTCGACA
>DASUOW010000311.1:0-3734 GCA_036276435.1 Gemmatimonadales bacterium | reverse complement strand
CTGTGGGCAGTGACCGGGGCGTCGTCGAGGCGGAGCTCCGGTCGGCCGACCGCACGATCGAGGAGGCGGACGGCGTGCGCATCATCGACGTCGTCACGCAGTGGCGATGAAGGGAAGTTCGAGACGGCCCGAACAGGTGGGCGAGACGGTGCGGCAGGTGGTCACGGACGCGCTGCTGCGCGAGATCCGCGACCCGCGCGTCGGCCTCGTCACGGTCACCCACGTGCAGGTGAGCGGCGACCTGTCGGTGGCCAAGGTGGCGGTGGCGGTGCCGGGCGAGGAAGCCGAGCGGCAGCGCGCGCTCGAGGGCCTGCAGAGCGCGGCGGGCTTCCTGCGGAGCCGGCTGGCGAAGGCGCTCAGCACGCGCACGATTCCCGAGCTGCGGTTCGAGCTCGATCGCGGCATCGAGCACGCCGCGCGGATCAACCAGCTGCTGGCCGAAGTGCGCCGCGAAGCCGCAGTCGAGCCGGCGGAGGGCGACGACTGACGGGTGCGCTGCTGGTCGACAAGCCGGCCGGCCTCACCTCGCACGACGTGGTGAGCCGCGTGCGGCGGGCCACGGGCACCCGCGGGGTGGGACACACCGGCACGCTCGACCCGTTCGCGACGGGCCTGCTGGTGGTGCTGGTGGGTCGGGCCACCCGGCTCGCGCGCTTCACCGAGGGCCTCGCCAAGACGTACCGCGCGACGCTCCGGCTGGGCGCCCGGACCGACACCGACGACGCCACCGGCGAGGTGGTGGAGGAGCGGGTGCCGGCGTCGTGGCCCGACGAGGCCACGGTACGGCAGGCGCTGGCGGAGATGACGGGCCCGCAGTGGCAGCGACCGCCCGCCTACTCCGCGAAGCACGTGGGCGGCAAGCGCAGCTACCAGCTCGCGCGGCAGGGCGTGGAAGTCCTGCTGCCGGAGGTCGAGGTGGAGGTCGCCGCGCTCGAGCTGCTGCGCTGGGCACCGCCCGAGCTCGAGTTCCGCGCCACCGTGGGCACCGGCACCTACGTGCGCGCACTGGGCCGGGACCTGGCCGAGCGGCTGGGCACGGTGGGGCACCTCACGGTGCTGCGACGCGAGCGGATCGGCGGGTTCGACGTGGCCGACGCGCTGCCGCTCGACGCGGTGGTGCCGGGCCTGACGCTGCAGCCGGCGGGCACGGTGGTGGGCCACCACCCGCGGCACGACCTCGACGACGCGGCCCGGGGCGCAGTGCGGCACGGCCGCACGATTCCCGCGCCGGCGGGCCTGTCGGGCACCGTCGCCCTGTGGCACGGCGGCGACGTGGTGGCCATGGCCGAAGCGCGCGACGAGGGACTGCGGCCGGTCGTCGTGCTCGAGGGCGCCTGAACCGTGGGGGACTTCGGGTTCGGGACGTCCGGCGCGACGGTGACGGTGGGCACGTTCGACGGCGTGCACCTCGCGCACCGCGCGGTGCTCGACGAGACGGTGCGGCACGCGGCCGCCGCGGGGCAGCAGAGCGTGCTGGTGACGTTCGAGCCGCATCCGCTCGAGGTGGTGCGGCCGGAGCGGGCGCCGGCGCTGCTGTCCACGCCCATCGAGCGGCGGGCGGCGCTGGCCGAGACGGGCATCGGGCACGTGCTCGTGCTCCGGTTCGACGCCGCGCTGGCGGCACTGCCGCCCGAGCGGTTCGTGCGCGAGATCCTGATGGCGCGCACGCAGATGCGGGAGCTGGTCATCGGCTACGACCACGGCCTCGGCCGCGATCGCACCGGCGACGTGGACACGCTGCGGCGGCTGGGCGAGTCCGAGGGCTTCACCGTCACGGTGGTGCCGCCGGTGGAAGTGGACGGGGTGCGGGTCTCGAGCAGCCGCATCCGGCAGGCGATCACCGAGGGCGACCTCGAGCTGGCCGCGCGGTTGCTGGGACGGCCCTATCGCGTGTCGGGGCCGGTGGTGCCGGGGGAGCGGCGGGGCCGCATCCTCGGGGTGCCGACGATCAATCTCGAGGTGCCGCCCCGCAAGCTGTTGCCGCCCGACGGCGTGTACGCGGTGCGGGTGGAGTGGCGGGACGGTGCGGCGGGGGGAATGCTCAACCAGGGCCCGAAGCCGACGTTCGGCGATGGCCGCCGGACGCTGGAGGCGCACCTGTTCGGCGTCGCGCGGGACCTGTACGGGGAATGGGTGCGGATTGAATGGGTGGCCCGGCTCCGCGAGGTGAAGCGGTTCGGGTCGCCGGCGGAACTCGCCGAGCAACTCGAGCGTGATCGCTCGGCCGCCACGGCGGCGCTCGGCCTCTGAACTTCACCGCGTGCGGTGACGCACGCCCATCACAGACGGATCGATGTTCCTGAGCCTTCGCAACCGGCTGATTCTCATCGGCGTCCTCGTGGCCGCCACCGTGTTCGCCCTCATCCCGCGGAAGCAGACCATCCGCGAGCGCGGCGACGACGGCATCATGCGCGACAGTCAGGTCACGCGCACGCCGATCAAGTACGGCCTCGACCTCCAGGGCGGCATGCACCTCGCCCTCGAGCTCGACCAGTCGAAGCAGGTGTCGGCCGATCCCAAGCGGGACATCGACCTCGCCCTCACCGTGCTGCGCAAGCGCATCGACGAGTTCGGCGTGACCGAGCCCGTCATCCAGAAGGTCGGCGACGAGCGCATCGTGGTCGAGCTCGCCGGCATCCGCGACCCGGGCCGCGCCAAGGCCATCGTGCAGCGGAGCGCCTTCCTCGAGTTCCGCATCACCGACAAGACGCAGGCCCTCGATCGCGCCCTGCCGGCGATGGACCGCCAGCTCCGCGCGATGGGCGTAACGTCGGCCGGCGCGGCGCCGTCGACCCAGGCGAGCGCGGTCGAGCAGCTGCTCGGCGGCGACTCCGCGAAGAAGGTCGGCGACACCACGGCCGCGGCCAAGGGCGCCGCCCCCGACAGCGCCAAGGCGGCCGCCGACTCGGCCCCGGTGACGGGCGGCGTGCTCGCCTCGCTCATCAAGCCCGGCGGGCTCCCCGGCGAGTACTACGTGCCGGAGAACGCCTTCCCGCGCGTGGACAGCCTCCTCAACCTGCCCGAGATCCAGCGCCTGCTGCCGCGCGGCGTGGACCTCCGCTGGGCGGCGTCCAAGGAGAGCCTCGGCAACGAGTTCCTTCGCGGCCTCTACGTGGTGGACGACCAGGCGATCGTGACCGGCTCGAACCTCATCGACGCGCGCGCCGAGCTCGATCCGCTCACCAACGCGCCGCAGGTCAGCTTCGAGCTCGACCGCGCCGGCGGCCGCAAGTTCGGCGAGGGCACCGGCCGCCACGTCGGCGACTTCATGCCGATCCTCCTCGACGGCCGCGTGCAGGGCCGCCCGCCGGTGATCCAGAGCCGCATCGAGCGCACGGGCCGCATCACGCTGGGCGGCAAGACGCTGCAGGAGGCGCAGGACCTGGCCCTCACGCTCAAGGCCGGCGCGCTCCCCATCCCGCTCAAGATCGTGGAGCAGGGCGAGGTGGGCGCCAGCCTCGGTGCCGACAGCATCCGCGGCGGCATCCTGGCCGGCCTCATCGGCACGGGGCTCGTGATCCTCATCATGCTGGGCTACTACGCCATGAGCGGCGTGTTCGCCGTGGCGGCGCTGGCCTTCTACCTGCTGTTCACCGTGGGCGCGCTCGCGAGCTTCGACGCGACGCTGACGCTGCCGGGCCTCGCCGGCCTGGTGTTGTCCATCGGCATCGCGGTGGACGCGAACGTGCTGATCTTCGAGCGCATCCGCGAGGAGCTGCGGCACGGCAAGAGTG
>DASUOW010000310.1:0-2368 GCA_036276435.1 Gemmatimonadales bacterium | reverse complement strand
CACGACGCCGCAGAAGCTGGCGGGCTGGCGCACCGAGCCGCCGGTCTCGGACCCGAGAGCGGCCGGCACCACGCCGGCCGCCACGAGGGCCGCTGAGCCTCCGGAGGAGCCGCCGGGCACCCGCTCGAGGTCGATCGGGTTCTTCACGCGGCCGAACGCCGAGTTCTCGGTGCTCGAGCCCATGGCAAACTCGTCGAGGTTCGTCTTGCAGGCGATGAGCGCGCCCGCGGCGCGGAGCCGCTCGGCCGCCGTGGCTTCGAAGGGCGAGAGATACCCTTCGAGGATGCGCGACCCGCAGGTGGTGGGCAGGTCGGTGGTGACGATGTTGTCCTTGATCGCTACCGGCATGCCGTACAGCGGTGCCGTGGCCTGCATCTCGTCGAGCCGCGCGGCCTCGGCGTCGAGCTGCAGCTGCGACCAGGCGAGCGTGGCGTTCAGGCCGCGCGCATCGGCGTCGCGCAGGCGCGTGCCCGTGTCGCGGGCGATGTCGTGCGGCGTCACTCCTCCTCCATCGCCGCATGACGCGGCACCGCGAAGAACCCGTCGGTGAACCCCGGCGCGAAGGTGGCCGGCGGCTTCGCCAGCGGCTCGGGCGTCAGGGCGTCGGGGCGCAACTCGGCCTTCGCCGGGCCCGCCTGGAACGGCGGCGCGCCGGCCACCTCGACTTCCGCGAGCTGGTCCACCATGGCCACGATGCGCTGCATCTGCTCCACGAGCTGCGGCAGCTCCGCCTCCGGCACCTCGAGTGCCGCGAGGCGCGCCACGTGCAGCACCTCGTTCCGTCCGATCGCCGTCATGCGCCCTCCCAGTCGCGCTCGAGGCCGGCGTAGGCCACGAGCAGTTGCTTGGTGCCAACCGTCGCATCGTCGAACGCCACGGCGACCTTCATGTCGCGTCCCGTGCCGCTGAGTCCCGTGATGGTGCCGGCCCCGAACCGGCGGTGCCGCACCCGCTCGCCCTTCACGTAGCGCGGCGCGTCCTGCGACGCCTCCTCGCTCGCGGCGGCCGTATCGTCGGGCATGTCCCAGTCGAACGAGGAGCGCGCCGCCGCCCGGCCGGGCGTCCGCTGCCATACGCCGCTGCTCCGCCCCACCGTGAAGACGAGCGAGCTGCGCTTCTCCTCCACCACCTCCACCGGGATGGAGTCGAGGAACGCCGACTTGATGCCGTGCCGGAGCTCCCCGCCCCGCCGCCGGGTCTGCGCCCAGGTGAGGTACAACTTGTCCCGGGCGCGCGTCAGCCCCACGTAGCAGAGCCGCCGCTCCTCCTCGAGCCCGCCCGGCTGCTCCTCGGCGCGCATCAGCGGAAAGAGTCCGTGCTCCATGCCCGCGAGCACCACCAGCGGCCACTCGAGACCCTTGGCGGTGTGCAGCGTCATCAGCGTGATGCCCTGCGTGTCGCCGGCGATGGTATCGTGGCTCGAGAGCAGCGCCGCCTCGGCGAGGAAGCGCTCGAGCGGCGTGGTCTCCTCGTCCGTGGCTTCCTCCGACCACTCGGCCGCGCTCGCCACGAGCTCGCGCACGTTCTCCCAGCGGTCGGCGCCCTCGGGCCCCTCGGCGGCGAGCACGTCCTCGTACTTGATGGCCTCGATGACCTGCTGCAGCACGTCGGCCGGCGCCAGGGTGCGGCTCGCCTGCGCGAGCCGCTCGATGAGCGCGCCGAACCCGCTGAGCGCGGCACGCACGTTGGGCCGCATGTCGGGGGCGCGGTCGGCCATGCCCGCCGTGGCGAGGAGCGGCTTGTCCCAATCGGCCGCCTGGCGCACCAACTGCGCCAGGCTCGCCTCGCCCAGGCCGCGCCGGGGCACGTTCACCGCGCGCATGAACGCCTCGTCGTCGCGCGGGTTGGCGATGAGCCGGAGGTAGGCAAGCAGGTCCTTCACCTCGCGGCGGTCGTAGAAGCTCGTGGCGCCCACGAGGCGGTACGGCAGCCCCGCGCGGCGGAACGCCTCTTCCAGCGCGCGCGACTGCGAGTTGGTGCGATAGAGCACCGCCATGTCCTGCGGCTCGAAGTCGTTCGACTCGCGCCGGCGCGAGAGCTCGCGCACGATCCACTCCGCCTCGTCCCGCTCGTCGGCGGTGGTCACGATCGTCACCGGCTCCCCGCCCCGGCGACGGGTGCGGAGCGTCTTGCCCAGCCGGCCCTTGTTCTCGCCGATCACGGCGTTGGCCGCGTCGAGCACCACCTGCGTCGAGCGATAGTTCTCCTCGAGCTTCACCAGGTGCGCGCCCGGGAAGTCCGTCTGGAAGTCGCGCATGTTCTTCACTTCGGCGCCGCGCCAGCCGTAGATCGACTGATCGTCGTCGCCGACGGCAAACACGTTGCCGTGGCCGCCGAGCAGCCGTACCAGCTCGTACTGGGCGCGATT
>DASUOW010000309.1:0-2623 GCA_036276435.1 Gemmatimonadales bacterium | reverse complement strand
ACACCTTGCCGAGCTCCTCGCCGGGCACGCCGAGGGTGCGCGGCGAGCCGCGGCGGCCGAGCGCGAGCACCACGCGGCGGGTGAGGAACTCGCGGCCCGAGACCTCCACGGCGAGCAGGTCGCCGCGGCGGGCGATGTTCTCCACCTTGTGCTCGGTGAGCACCTTGAGCCCGGTGTTGGCGACGATCGTCTCCCACACCTGCAGCAGGCTCTCCTTCGACGCGTCCGACACCCAGAGGTCGCCGTAGAGCGGCACCTTGAGCGGCTCGGCGAAGAGCAGCTTGTGACGCGGGTACCTGCGGACGGTGTCGGCGAGCGAGCCCTGCTCGAGCACCACGTACTTCAGGCCCACGCGATGCGCCTCGAGGCCTGCGCTGAGCCCCGCCGGGCCCGAACCGACGATGACCACGTCGAGCGCGTGCTCGAGGCCGTCGGCGCGCGGGGCACCGGGCGGCAGCTCGCGGGTGACGGCCTCGATCGCGATCTTGCCCTCGTTCACGGCATTCTTGATGAGCCCGCGCCCGCCGAGCTCGCCGACGACGAAGATGCCGGGCACGTTCGCCTGGAAGTTGCCGTCGAGCTGCGGCACCTCGACCCGGTGCACCGCCGCGCCCGCCGTGACGACGATCGCGCCCACCGGGCAGGCGGCCGCGCAGTCGCCGTGGCCCACGCAGTTGTCCGTGTCGACCACCGCGAGCTTGCCCTTGAGGGTGATGGCGTTCGTCTCGGGGCACGCGGCGACGCAGGTGCCGCAGCCGGCGCAGACGTCGGCGCGCACGAGGGCGTGCAGTTTCCCGCCCTCGGCCGGCGCCCCGGCCGACTCGGCGGCGGTGACCACCTCGTAGACCTGCTGGGGCACGCCGCAGCCGGGGCAGAACGTGGCCCCCTTGGGGACCTGCGCCCCACAGCGCGGACACGGATGCGCCGGGACGGCCTCGGCGCGCGGTGCGGCCGTGGCGCACTCCTGCTTGCGCAGATGGCCCCAGACGAAGAGCGCCGTGAGCGCCAGGAAGCCGACGGTGGTCGCGAGCATCTCCATGGCGCGGCCTACCAGAACCAGGTGGCGCCCATGGCGACCACCACCGCCACGTGCACCGTGACGGCGATGAGCGCCGTGATGGCGAACGGACGGTGCGCCACGTGCCAGTAGCGGAAGGCGGTCTGCGTCGCCTCGAGCAGGCGGGCCTGCTGCGCGAGCGCGATCTCCTCGTTCACGAGCGCCGCGAGCCGCGTCACCGTCGCCTTCGGGAGCGGCTGGCCGCCCGGGCCGGCGGAGGACCACTCGCGCCGCAGGCGCCGCGTCGTGCGCCAGCGCAGCACGTCGTTGCCCACCATGCGCACGAGCGCCTGGGCCAGGCCCGAGGCGGTGGAGCCGGCGGCCTCGTCGAGCGTGCGGAGCACCTCGTCGGGCGTCTGCCCCGTGGCGGCGGCGATCTCGGTGACGAGCGCCGAACGCTGCGATGCCACCTCCTCGCGCGTGAGCTCGACGCCGCTGCGGCTGCGCGGGATGCGCGCGTACAGGTAGCGGCCGATGATGCCACTCAGGCACACCACCATCATCGACGCGTAGCCCAGGCCGATGAGGCCCTCGAACTTCCACGCCGCGTGGATCGCGACCAGCAGCGGCAGCCCCAGCGCCGCGACGACGTGCACGTCGAGCCACTTGCCCACCGACCCTGTCCACGCGAGCGCCTTCACCTTCTTGCGCAGCGGATAGAGCCAGAGGAAGGCGAACATGAGGAAGCCGATCACCCCGGCCGTCTGGCCGACGTAGCCCGACGGCTTGAGCCACGCGTGCAGCGGGTCGCGCACGCGGAGGCCGGCCGGCAGGCGGTAGTAGGGGAAGCCCAGCAGCGCCACCACGGCGAGGACTGCGAGCATGACGACGATCGCGCGTCCGCCTCGGCGACGTTCGTCGGGTCGAGCGGCGAGGCGCCTGGATGGAGCTGCGAGCGTCGCCACGGGAGTCGCCATCGATCGAATGCCTCCGGCGGGGCACGCCGGGCCGGGCGGCGCGTCGCCTGATGGTGGGGGGTGCGGATGTCCACCAGCAGGAATGGCAAGCGCCAGGCCGCTCGTCGGGCTGCGACGAGGTGGCCGGGCGCGTTTCATGTCAACGACTTAGGAGAGGAATCCCGAGTCCGGATCGGGCGGTTCTGCAACGCGGCGATGCGGGTGCATTGATTCGTGGCAGCGAGCGCGCACGCCCGAGCCGCAGTTCACCGGGGAGACGAGCGATCGGATCAGGCGGGGTGGATCAGCGCGGCTCGCCCCGATTGGGTGGCAGTTGCGATCCAGGAGCGACTTCCGGACCGCGGACGGTGGGCAACGGCGTCCCTCGCCGCCCTTCGGCCGGCGGCAGCACGGAAGTGCCCGGCCGACAGGCGTTCTGGACGGTGGCCGTCCAGCGCGCAGCGCTGTCCCCCTCCAGTTGCACCGTGCCGCGATGCCACGCGTCGAAGACCTTGGGCCCCATCGGGGTCCGCATCGTCCCCACGCTGTGCACGGCGAAAGGCACCTCGCGCCCACCCTGGTAGCGGCGCAGAGCCTCGTCGGCGACGGTCAGGGCCACCGTGACACGCGCCGAGTCGCGCATCGGCAGGGCGATCGGGAGGGCGTAGGT
>DASUOW010000308.1:0-3639 GCA_036276435.1 Gemmatimonadales bacterium | reverse complement strand
TGGATCCGCGTGGCCGGCAACCCGGCCATGCGGATCGACCTCCCGGGCCGGAAGCTGTACCTCCTCGGCGCCATCTTCACGGCGTCGGACACGATCTTCCTGCTCCTGCTGCTGCTGTTCCTCGCGTTCTCGCTGTTCTTCTTCACCTCGCTCTTCGGGCGCGTCTGGTGCGGCTATGCCTGCCCCCAGACCGTCTTCCTCGATTCGCTGGTCCGGCCGCTCGAGGAGTTCATCGAGGGGCCACGCGCCCAGCGCATGAAGCTCGACAAGGCACCGTGGACGCTGGAGAAGGTCTGGAAGAAGGGGCTGAAGTGGACCATGATCGCGCTCATCGCGATCGTCGTGGCGGCCACCTTCGGCAGCTACTTCACCGGCGCGCAGGCGATGTGGACCGGGGCGGCGAGCGGCAAGGCGTACTTCGTCACCGGCGTCTTCGCCCTGGTGTGGTTCCTCGACCTGGCGTGGTTCCGGGACCAGTTCTGCAGCTATCTCTGTCCCTACGCCCGCTTCCAGAGCGCGCTGGCGGACGACGAGAGCCTCACCATCACGTACGACGTCGCGCGCGCCGAGCCGCGCGGAGGCAAGGACGCGGGCGCGGCGGGCCGCTGCATCGAGTGCAACAAGTGCGTCGCGGTGTGCCCGCAGGGCATCGACATCCGCAACGGCTTCCAGCTCGAGTGCATCGCCTGCGCCGCCTGCATCGACGCCTGCGACTCGATCATGACGAAGTTCGGCCACACCTCGCTGGTGAACTACGGCTCGATCGCGGAGCTCGAAGGCAAGAAGGTCCGCATCCTGCGCCCGCGCACGGTGGTGTACGGCGGGCTGCTCACGGGCCTCATGGCGGCGGGCATCACCCTCGCCACCTTCCGCACGCCCATCGAGGCGCAGGTGAGCCGCGTGCGCGGCTCGCTGTTCCAGGTGGACCGGGACGGCTGGGTGCGGAACACCTACATGCTCCGCATCACCAACAAGTCGGCGTCCGCCGATCCGGTGTCGTACACGGTGGAGGTGGAGGGCCTGAAGGACGCGCAGGTCACGGCGCAGCCCATCCAGCTTGCGAGCACCGAAAGCCGCATCGTCCCGCTCATCGTGCGCATCCCACCGGTGGGCCCGATGCAGCGCACCATGCCGATGACCGTCAAGGTCGCGAGCCCCACGGCTTCCGTGACCCTCGACGCCACGTTCAAGACCCCTGGAGCCATCGATGACGAACACCCCGACGGCCGGCGGCCCGACGATGCAGCCGTCACCAACTGAGCCCCGCAACTGGTGGCCCATGGGGATCGCCATCGCCTTCGTGCTGGTGATCGCGATCAACGTGGCGTTCATCGTGATCGCGGTGAAGGGCTCGGATCCGGTGGTGCCGAGCTACAGCGCCGAGTCGCGGTGACGGCAGTGCGACCGCCTGCTCATTGCGAGGAGCGAAGCGACGAAGCAATCCGGGTGCAAAGAGCGGGACTCCGTGCGCGCGCACAGGAGTCCGCCCCGTTGCACCCGGATTGCTTCGTCGCTCGCTGCGCTCGCTCCTCGCAATGAGCAGGTTGTAGCACGTGCCTCCGCAACCCCCCGCCGCGTGCATCCACTGCGGCACCCCCATGGAGTCCGCCGCCGAGCGCTTCTGCTGCCACGGCTGCGAGACCGCCTACGCCATCATCCACGGCGCCGGCCTCGACAAGTACTACGCCGAGCGCGAGCTCCCGGCCCCGCGTCCCACCGGCCCCGTCGTGGGCTGGAGCGCCATCCCCACCATCAAGTGCCCCGACGGCGCCGAGGAAGTCCGGCTGCAGGTGGACGGCCTCCGCTGCGCGTCGTGCGTCTGGGTGCTCGAGCACGTGCTCGAGCGCACGCCGGGCGTGGAGCACGCCATGGTGAGCTACGCCACCGGCCGCGCCTCCATCCGCTGGGACCCGCGCCGCATCGACCTCTCCGCGCTCGCCACGCGCATCGCCGCGCTGGGCTACCAGCCGCGCGCCCTCGGCGTCGAGGCCGCGCCCGATCGCGAGCTGCTCTACCGTCTCGGCGTCGCCGCCTTCGCGGCGTTCTGGCTCATGGCCACGTACGAGGCGCAGTACGCCGAGATCTTCTTCAAGGTGGACGAGAAGTGGGCGACGCTGTTCCGCTGGCTGTCGCTGGCGCTCGCCACACCGGTGGCGCTCTGGTCGGCGGAGCCGTTCTACCGCGGGGCCATCGCGGGCCTGAAGCAGAAGGTCCTGCACATGGACCTGCCCATCTCGCTCGGCATCATCATCACCTACGTGCACGGCGTGGCGGCGACGCTGCGCGGCACCGAGGGCTACCTGGATTCGCTGGGCATGCTGGTGGTGCTGCTCCTGGGCGGCCGCATGCTCGAGGGCCGCGGCCGCCGGCGCGCGGTGGACGCGGCGATGTCGCTCGCGGCCACGGCGCCCCACACGGCGCGGCGTGCCCGCGGCGACCAGCTCGAGACGGTGCCCGCCGACACGCTCGCCATCGGCGACCTGATCGACGTGGGCTCGGGCGAGGAGCTGGCGGCGGACGGCGTGGTGACGGAAGGCGCGGGCCAGGTGCGCATGGCGCTCCTCACTGGCGAGGCCGAGCCGGTGGCGGTGGCGGTGGGCGACCGGGTGGTGGCGGGCACGGTGCTGGTGGACGGCGCGCTCACGGTGCAGGTGGAGGCGGTGGGGCGCGAGTCGGTGATCGGCCGCATGGCGGCGGAGCTCGAGAAGGCGGCCGATCGCGGGATGCGCGAGAGCGTATCCGACCGCATCGCGCCCTGGTTCACGCTCGGCACGCTCGTCATGGCGGTGCTCACGCTCGCGGGCTGGTGGTGGGCGCGCGGCGTGGAGACGGCGGTGGCGCACACGGTGGCGGTGCTGGTGGTGGCGTGCCCCTGCGCGCTGGCGCTCTCGCAGCCGCTCGCGGCCGCGGCCGGCCTCGGCGCCGCGGCGCGCCGCGGGCTCCTGTTCCGCAACGCCGACGCCCTGCTGCAGGTGGCCGACGTGGACGTGATCGCGCTCGACAAGACGGGCACCGTCACGGCGGGCCAGCTCGCGGTGGTGGACGCCGACGACGCGACACTCCGCATCGCGGCGGGGCTCGAGCGCTACAGCGCGCACCCGATCGCGCGGGCCATCCTCGAGGAGGCGACGGCGCGGAGCATTCCGCTGCCGCGCGGCGAGGACGTGCGCGAGGAGGCGGGCGTGGGGATGGAGGGCCGCGTGGACGGGCGCACGTGGACGCTGCGCGCGGGCGGGCCCAACGAGGTGCTGCTGGCGAGCGAATACGGCGAGCACTTCGTGCTGCGCCTGGGCGACGTGGTGCGCGATGACGCGGCGGCCACCGTGGCGGCACTCAGGAAAGACGGCGTCGAGCTCGCGCTGCTCACCGGCGACCACGACGAAGTGGCGCGGCGCATCGCGGGGCTCACCGGGCTCACGACGGTGGTGTCGCGGATCGATCCCCAGGGGAAGGCGGCCTGGGTGCGGCGGTTGCGCGAGTCCGGCAAGCGGGTGCTGTTTGCGGGGGACGGGCTGAACGACGGGCCGGCGCTGGCGAGTGCGGACGTGGGGATCGCGATGGGGACGGGGGCGGCGAGCAGCGTGCTGGTGGCGGACGGGGTGATCGCGGAGCCGGCACTTCGGCCGCTCTTGGGTGCCC